>NZ_WKFA01000099.1:0-7644 GCF_021605325.1 Pseudomonas sp. PA-7-1E | reverse complement strand
GCGGGTTCTCCGGTGATCCCGGCCAAGAATGGGGTAACGGCGGGCAAAGTCACGTTCGACATTACCAAGGCCGCGATTGCCGCCAACGTCGGTAATGCCAACAAGACGCTCACGCTTAAGTACGACGTAACCCGTAGCGGCAAGGTAGTTGCGTCCAAGGTGTTGACGGTGACGGTGACGCCGATACCCCAGGCTGAGTTGGCCAAAACGGTGCTCAAGATCAACCAGGCTAACGCGGCGACTCAAGTACTGGACTTGACTACGTTTACCGGCGATGCCACAGGGCAAATTGGTGTCTGGCCGTTTATCACTGCACCTTACCCCGTCTGGTTGAAGCTGCAGGGGAAAACGGACAAGGGCGATGATCATTCGCTGACAGTGTACAACGGTGCGGACACTGCAGCTGTCAACTCGACCTGGATCGCTGAAGGGAAAATCGAACCAAGGATCGCTCGTACTTATCTGGCGAGATTGGGACATGGCACCAAGCTGCAGGTGGAGTTAAAAGCGGCTTTCAGTCTTAGTAAAGCTGAAGTCGATGCCATTGTCTTTCCGATAGTGGACTACCAAGTGAGCAATAAAAAGCTCGACCATTTCACGGATTTTAGTAGTGGATATAATGGGTGGACCGTGTTCGGCTCGGGGGACATAACTTCAGGCTATTGGAGAGGTTACAACAGTGTGTCTGGAACTGGGACAGGTTTATATCAAGTTTTCAGTGTGGCCCCCGGATGGTATGAGGTTTCAGCGAGGGTTATTGGGAATTACAATATGTCCGTAGATATCCAATTTGTAAGATTCCTATATAGTACGCCTGGGGTGTGGCAGACAATGACGCACCGTTTTCATGTAGATGATATTAGGACCGGTGTTTCTATTACTGCTAGGCTCTATGACTTTCCGGCAGGCCAATTTGTTGGTTTCGATGATATTCGGATTCGGCAGTTATAAAAAAGAGATGTGGTTAATGGAGCTTAATTAGCAGATAATTGGTTGATGCGACTGCAAGAAATGAAAAAAGGTTGGCCTTGGCTTATGGGGATAGTTGCGTGAACACCTGTAGAATAAGGGCCGGACCGAGTGAGTCGTAGATATAGTCAGCGCGCGAAGGTATGGGGAGATTTACTTAAAGTAGATCTCCCTCTGCACCTTCCATCGCCTTGTAGGACGGTGGGCCACAGACAACCTCCAAATAAGAACTCTGCACCGCCCGCGCCAACTCCCGCACAGCCTCAATAAACGCCCTCAACCGACTATGCAACCCATCCTCCAGAATCTCATCAATCCCCGTATACCTCAGCCGCGCTTCAAATTCCGCCACCAACCGCTGCGCCGTGCGCCCATAACTGCCTGGCAGGTCCGTGAGGATATGGCTCAACTCCTCGATACACGCATGCAGCGAGCGCGGCACGTCGCTGCGTAACAGCAGCAGTTCCGACACCGAGCGGGCATTCAAGGCATCGGGATACAGCTCGGTGTATGCCTCGAATGACGACAATTCGTGGAACACGGACTGATTCAAAAGCGGGTTTGCCCCATACTTGATGCTAGATAACAAGACCCGGCACTGTACTGGAATTGAGCGACGGTCAAATGTGGGAGCTGGCTTGCCTGCGATGGCATCAACTCGGTGTTTCAGTTGCACCGAGTCGTCAGCATCGCAGGCAAGCCAGCTCCCACACTTGAGTGTATCGGCCTCAGGGCTTTGCCATCACGGCGGTAAACAGTGGGGACTCAAGGAACCGCTGTAACCAAATCTGCAAACGCTGATACGGCGTCCCCGCAAACCACTCCCGATCCACATGGGCAAACTGGCGCACAAACGGCGCCAGCGCCACATCCGCCAGGCTCAGGTGTTCGGCGAGCAAGTACTCACGCTCCGCCAGCAAGCCTTCCAACTTCTGCAAGAACACCTCACCCTCGGCCCGATAATGCTCCATCGGCTGCTCCGGGTAGCGCTCGGCATACTTGTATCGATTCAAGTGATGCTTGAACACCTGATCATTCTCGGCAATCAACGCCAGCACCGCAGGGTCACCTTGCAGCAGCCAATCATCCGGGTCGTGCTGCGCCAGCGCCCATTGCATGATCTCCAGGCTCTCCTCTATCACTCGACCTTCGACACTCAACACCGGCACCGTACCCTTGGGCGACAGTGCCAGCATCTCGGCTGGCTTGGCCTTGAGGCTCACCTCGACAATTCGCACAGCAACACCTGAGTAACGTAAGGCCAGCCGCGCCCGCATCGCATACGGGCAGCGTCGGAACGAGTACAGCAGCGCTTCGTTCACTTGACCTCCAGGGTACTCAGGCCGTTGCCCTGGCGCTGGACCTGGATCTGTACCGGGATGCGCTCGTGCATTTCCTGTACGTGGGAGATCACCGCCACCTTGCGGCCCTGGGCCTGCAAGCCGTCCAGAGCGTCCATCGCCAATTGCAATGACTCCGGATCAAGGCTGCCAAAGCCTTCGTCGATAAACAGCGACTCGATCTTCAAGGTGCTCGACGCCATGGACGCCAGGCCCAAGGCCAAGGCCAACGACACCAGGAAGGTTTCGCCACCGGACAATGAATGCACCGAACGCAGTTCATCGCCCATCTCTGTGTCCATCACCAGCAGCCCGAGCATGCTGCCGCCGCGTTTGAGCCGGTAGCGGCGCACCAGTTGGCGCAGTTGCACGTTGGCATGGTGCACCAGCAAGTCGAGGTTGTAGGCCTGGGCGATCTTGCGGAAGGTGTCTCCGGTGGCCGAGCCGATCAGCGCATTCAGGCGTGCCCAGCGCTGCCACTGCTCGTAAGCCTTGGCTATCTGTTCGGCCAGGGCCTGGTTGGCATTCTGGCGGCGCTGGTCTTCGGCCTGGCGTGCGCGCAGTTCGGCGCAGTGTTTCTCACCCTCGAGCAGTTGCTGCTCAAGCGTTGCCAGGGTGGCGTCCAGTTGCTCGGCCTCCAGGTTGCCATTGTGCAGGGCCTGGTGTTCGGCCAGGCGCTGTTCGCGCTCGTGCAGCAGAACTTTGGCTTGCTCGACGGCCTTTTCGCTGCTGTGCAGGTGCTGACGCAACTGCGCGACCTGGGCTTCATCAAGGGCCAACAGGCGTGCGAGGCCCTGATCATCCAGTTCTGGGTGCTGGGCGCGCCATTCGCCGATGCGTGTCGCAAGGGCTTGCTGTTCCGCCTCCAATGCCTGCTGGCGTTGCTGCTGGGCCTTGAGGTCGGCGGCCAGCTGTACTTGCGCCGTGTGCACGGCGTGCAGTTCCTGGTTGGCGTCGGTCTCGCTTTGGCGCGACTGCGTGACGGCTTGCTCCAGCTGCTGTTGCCAGTGTTCGGCGCTGGGGTAATCCCCTAGCAAGGCGCGGAGTTTTTCCTGGACGGCGTGTTGCTGGTCGGCCAGCTCGGCGACTTGCAGATTCACAGCGTCAAGTTGCTGCTGACGATGCTGTTGGTGGGTGTGTTGTTTCTCGATGGCCTGTTGGCGCTCTTGCTGCTCGGCCTGCTCATCGCGTTGATGGCCCAACTGCTCAAGGCGCTGGCTGACCTGCTGGTCGAGCTGCATGAAGGTCGCCGCAGGCGCGCTGCGCAAGCCTTCCAGCGTCTGGGCGGGCAGCAGGCTGGCGAAGGCGCTGAGTTCCGCCTCCAGGCGTTCGCGGTCGCCGGCCAGTTGCCGTTGTTGGTCCACCAGCAATTGCCGGGCTTGCTGGCTGGCATCCTGGGCCGCTTGTAATTGTTGCTGCAAGCGCCCGGCGTTCTGTTGCAGGTTGAGCAGGGCGCCTTGGCGTTGTTCGTCCTGGCTGATGCTTTGGGTCAATTGGGCCAGTTGCTGGGCCAGCCAAGGGCTGCGCTTGGCAGCGTCCTGATTGAACAGCGAGGCAGACAGTGGGTGGGCTTGCAGGCTCGGCGCCAAACCCTGCTGCTGGGTGGCCAACTGTTCCTGCTGTTGCAGGAACTCTTTTTGCTGAGCGATCAGGCCGCCCACTTCACCGCGCAATTCAGTGAGTTTTTCCTTGAGGCTATCGACGGCTTTCTGCGCAGCCGCCTCTTCACTTTCATCATGGCGACCCAGGCTTTGCAGCAGGGCTTCAGGCTGGTGATAGGGGTGTTCGTGGCTACCGCACACCGGGCAGGGTTGGTCATCCTGCAACTGCTCGCGTAATTCCTCGACGCTGGCACTGCGGGCCAGGCGTTGGCGCTCAAGCAGTTGCTTGGTCACCGCCAGGGTTTGTTCGGCAACGGTGAGTTCGGCCTTGGTTTGCAGGCCGGTCTGGTTCAGTTGTTCGCGTTTTTGCGCGGCCTCGGCAAGCCTTTGCGTGAGCGCAGCGGCCTGTTGATCCAACTGTTGCTGGCTGTCCCACAAGCGGGCCAGGTCTTCGAAGGCGCGCTGTTGCTTGCGATTGTCTTGCAGCAGGCTGGCCAGCAATTGGATTTGTTCGGCCACCGCGTGCGGTTCGGCACCGGCCTCGTGGTAGAGCAGGTCCAGGGCTTCGCGCTGTTGGGTGAACTGTTCGGCGGCGGCGCTGGCGCGCTGTTCGAGTTGCCCCAGCTCGGCCTGGCCTTGGTTGAGGCGATTGCCGATCAAAACCAACTGTTGCAGGCGGTCACGGTAGGCGTTCCAGGCATCGCTCAGCGGCGCGAGGGTGGCGCTGTGCTCAAGTTCGGTGGCCAGGCGCTGCAGGCGCTCGGTGCCTTGGGCCTGGGTGTGTTGCAAGCCGTCGAGCAGGGCCTGGCCTTCGGTGCAGGCGCTTTCGTGCTGGTGTTTTTCCTCGTTGCGCTTGGCCAGTTCGCGGCTCACATGGGCGAGGGTGTTTTGCTCTTCGATGGCCTGGCGCAACAGGGGCGCGGCGTCGGCCTGGTGTTTCAGGGCCGCGGCCAGTGCTGCCTGGGCGGCCACTTGCTGGTGTTGCGCCTGTTCCTGGCGGGAATGCAGGGCGGTTTGTTGCTCGAGGTGCTGGGCAATCTGTGCCGCCAGGGGCGTCAGCAGGGTGCCGAGTTCTGCCTGGCGCAGGAAGTGATGGCGTTGCGGTGCTAACTGCTCCAGCAGGCTGAGGTCTTGGCGTTGCTGGCCTTGGCTGGCCCAGGTTGCTTCGTCGCGTTGCAGTTGCTCCACTGCGTGTTGATGGCGCTCCTGCCATTCACGCAGTTCCTTGAGCCAGGTGTGCTGCAACTCCAGCTGCTTGAGCTGGGCTTGTTGGGTCTTGAGCTGCTGCTGGGCGTGGGCCAACTGTTGATCCAGCTCGGCGCGGGCTTCGGGTGCCAGGGGTACCACGCCGGTGGCTTGGTCCTGCAGCTGTTTGTGGGCGTCCTTGGCCTCTTTGGCCTTATCGAACGCACGGCGGCCGAGCTGGGTGTAGAGCGCGGTATCGGTGAGCTTTTCCAGCAGTTCGCTGCGCTCATTGTCATTGGCCTTGAGGAAGGCGCTGAACTCGCTTTGCGCCAGCAGCACCGCACGGGTGAACTGTTCGAAGTTCAGGCCCAGGGCCAATTCGAGTTGGGCCTTGTACTCGGTTTTCTGGCTGGCCAACAGTTGGTCGCTGTCCAGGTCGATCAGGCTTTGCCGGCTGTTCTGCAACTTGCCGCTGGCTTTGTCACGGGCGCGGTTGGCTTCCCAGCGCGCACGGTAGCGACGGCCACTGACACCGACAAAATCCACCTCGGCATAGCCACCACCGGTGCCGCGTCGAATCAGGGTGCGCGGGTCGCCGATGGAAATATCCGTGTCGGCGTCCGGCATCTTGGCCTGGCCGGTGTCACCCAGGCGTGGCACTGCGCCAAACAGCGCCAGGCACAACGCATCGAGCAGGGTACTTTTACCCGCGCCGGTCGGCCCGGTGATGGCGAACAGACCCGCACTGGCCAGGGGCTCCGCGGTAAAGTCGATTTCGAACGGGCCCGCCAGGGAGGCGAGGTTTTTCAGGCGGATGGCGAGGATCTTCATGGCTGTTCGCCCTCCTGTTGTACTTCCTGGAGCAGCACGGCGAAGTCCTTCAAGGTCTGTTCATCCACCTCACTGCCGTAGCTGTCCTGCCAGGCGCGGCTGAACAGTTCCTGGGGCGTGAGCTGGTCGAGTTCGATCAGTTGCGCATCGTCTACCTCTGCGCTGTCGCGTGTGCCGGCATACTCGGCGGCGATACGCACCAGGCGCACGGCCTTGCCTTGCAGGGCAGTTTCGATCTGTTGGCGCAGGTCCGGTTGCGGTTCGTCGAGGCGTACGCGCACTTCCAGCCAGGGGTGGCGCTGGGTTTCGGCGAGCAGGTCGATGTCGGGCAGCTCACCGAGTTGCTTGAGGATATCGGCCAGGGGCGCGGCATCCAGGCGTTGCAGGTTGACGGAGCGGGGAATCAGGATCGGTTCGCAGCCCACCAGCCTTTCGCCCTGGAACGTCACGTCGAGAATCTGGTGCTTGTAGCCGATTTCGGAGAACGACAGGGGGATTGGCGAGCCGCTGTAGCGAATGCGCTCCTCGCCATTGACCTTTTGCGGTTTGTGCAAATGGCCGAGGGCCACATACGCCACGCTTCGGTCGAACAGTGTGGCAGGCAGCGCCTCGGCATTGCCGATGATCAGGCTGCGTTCGGAGTCTTCGGATACCGACCCACCGGCCATATGCGCATGGCTGATGGCTATCAGCGCCTGGCCTTTGTTGCGCTTGGCATTGGCGGCCGCGATCAGCCATTCATGCACTTGGCCGATGCCGCGCAGGTAATCATCGCCCAGCTGTGCGCCGGTGACTTCCGCCGGGCGCAGGAAGGGCAGCGCCAGGCACCAGGCGGCGATCTTGCCTTTGGCATTGGGCAGCGGGATCAGCAGCCGGTCGGCATCCAGTTGCCCGTCATCCAGCCACAGCACCCGGCCCAGGGCATGGGTGCGCAGGCGGCGCATCAGAGGCGCAGGCAGCTCAATGCGCGAACCGGAGTCATGGTTGCCGGCAATCATCACAATGGTCAGCGTCGGCTGTTGTTCGTGGGCGCTGATGATGAAGTCATACAAGCGCTCCTGGGCCTTGAGCGGCGGGTTGACCGTGTCGAAGATATCGCCGGCGATCAACAGCACGTCCGGGCGCTGGGCCTTGAGTTGGCCCAGCAGCCACTCAAGGAAACAAGCGTGTTCGAAGTCGCGTTCCTGGCCGTGGAGGTTTTGGCCCAAGTGCCAGTCGGAGGTATGAAACAGACGCAAGGCGAACTCCGTGGAGAAGATGAAAAGGAGGGGAGTTTACCTGTAAAAGTGCACGCGGACTCATGGCCGACGCGATCAACGGAGTGTGGGCCAGCCCTGATGGCTGATTGTAGGAGCGAGCTTGCTCGCGAAAAACGTCAACGATGACGCGTGTTTCCTGGATAAACGCGGCGCCTGTGAGTTCTTCGCGAGCAAGCTCGCTCCTACACAGGGGTCATGGGGTGTTAGTGGGGTTGGGTTGCAGGCAATCCAGCGCACGGTCGGCGAGGGTGCGGGCCATGTCGATCAGGTGAGCGGTGGAACAGGCCATGTCGCGTCGGGTGCCTTTAAGGCCTTCGGCGGTTTCGGTGGCGGTGGTGGCGGCGCAGCGCAGTAGCGAGGAGATGCTGGCGATGGCGTCTTCGAAGCTCAGGTCTTCGTGGGCGACGAAAATGGGGAAGGGTGGGTCCTGTTTCTTATTCACATTTGACGCTGCCGGCG
>NZ_WKFA01000098.1:0-8497 GCF_021605325.1 Pseudomonas sp. PA-7-1E | reverse complement strand
CCATCAGCAACACCCCCCTAGCCGCCGTCGGCGGCGTCGGATGTGTATAAGAGCCAGATGAAGTCCAGTGCAATCGACTGATGCCGATGGGGTTTCTGCACCGATCCCGCCGGCAGAATCCCGTACATGGCCCACAACACGTGGGTCACCGTGCGCGTCTGCGGGAAATGACGGTTGCCCAGCAGGATGCTGATGCGGCTGCGGTCCTGTGCTCTGGGATCATCGGCCGCTTCACGCAACTTCGCGTTGGCCAGTGCTGCTGGGTACAGGGTCGGCGCAAAGCGATCGGCGCGGGGTGTCACCCCCAGGTAACGCAGCAACGGCTCATCGTGCACATAGTAAAGACGTGCATCCTCGCGGGCACTGAAGTGCGCTTGCTGTAATCCCGGCAGGGCGATAAAGCAGCCCTTGGACCATTGAATCTCATACTCCCCCTGAACCACGCTGCCCTCCCCGGCAATCACGTAGAACACCTGGGAAGTGGCGTTGGGTTGCAGGGTCAGCGTGTCGCCAGGGTTAAGGCGCATGAAGTTCGCGCATAGCCCGGGGCCTGTCGCAGGGCCTTCGCAGCCCAAGGCGTCGCTGAGGTCCAGCGGTACCACGCGGGAGGGGCCATTGTCATACAGCGAGGCCGGAAAGCTGTGGTAGGGAATGCGGGAAATCAGGTTGGCACTGATGGGATTCGCCGCCTTGCTGTACTCGAAGTACTCGGCGTCCACTTGGTTGATATCCGTCAGTGCGGGGTCGAATTCACGGTTCATCAGGCTCACCTCAGTCTTGGGCTGGATCGCGCAGCACGGTTGAAGCGCTGCACGGGCTAAGTGGACTATAGGCATTGCCCATTGGCGGATGAATGCCTGTAACGGCACAGCAGTTATGCGAAACGGGGCAGTTAACGCAATTGGAACCAGGTGGTTTTCAACTGGGTGTACTTATCAAACGAATGCAGCGACAAATCGCGCCCGAACCCCGACTGTTTGCCGCCGCCAAACGGCACGGTCACGTCCAGGGCGTCAATGGTGTTGACCGACACGGTACCAGCATTCAGGGCACGCGCCACGCGATGCGCACGGTTCAGGTCATCACTCCACACCGATGCCGCCAGGCCGTAGACGCTGTCGTTGGCTTGCTGTATCGCCTGTTCTTCGGTATCGAAGGCACTCACCGCCAGCACGGGGCCAAACACCTCATCACGGGACAGGCGCATGTCAGCGGTGACGTTGGCAAATATCGTCGGCTGGATGAAGTTTGAACAACCCTCGATGTTCAACTGTTGGCCACCGCTCAACAGCGTGGCGCCTTCTGCGCGAGCCTGCCCGATGGCTTGCATGATGCGTGCGGTTTGCCCGCTGTCGACAATTGCACCGGCGGCGCTGGCGGGGTTCAGTGGGTTGCCGGGCATCCAGGCGTGGGATTTATCGATCAGGCGCTCGATGAACTCGTCGTGGATGCAGCGTTGCACATAGAGGCGCGAATTCGCCGAACACACCTCGCCCTGGTTGAAGAATATCCCGAAGGCCGCCTTCTCCGCCGCCAGGTCCAGGTCCTGACAGTCTGCAAACACCAGGTTCGGGCTCTTGCCTCCACACTCCAGCCACACCTGCTTGAGGTTGGACTGCGCGGAGTACTGCATGAAGTACTTGCCCACTTGGGTCGAACCGGTAAATACCAGGCAATCGACGTCCGGGTGCAACCCCAGTGCCTTGCCGGCGCCCTCGCCCATGCCTGGCACCACGTTCAGCACGCCCTCGGGGACGCCCGCCTCGAGCGCCAGTTGGGCCAGGCGCAGGGCGGAAAACGGCGATTGCTCAGCGGGCTTGAGTACCACGCTATTGCCTGCCGCCAAGGCGGGTGCCAATTTCCAGGCGGCCATGTCCAGCGGGAAATTCCACGGCACCACCGCTGCAATCACGCCCAATGCTTCGCGGGTAATGGTCGCCAACGCGTTGTGGGCAGTCGGCGCGACCTGATCGTAGAGCTTGTCCAGGGCCTCACCGTACCAGGCGAAAACATGGGCCGCGCCGGGTACGTCGACGTTATAGGCGTCCATTACCGGCTTGCCCATGTTCAGGGAGTCCAGCAGTGCGAGTTCTTCGCGGTGGGTCATCAACAGGTCGGCGAGTTTGATCAGGACTTTTTTGCGTTCGCCTGGAGGCATGCGTCGCCACGGGCCGTCGTTAAAGGCACGGCGCGCAGAGCGTACTGCCAGGTCGACCTCCGCTGCACCGCAGGCGGCGACCTGCGCAAGCAAGCGGTTGGTCGCCGGGTTGATGGTGTCGAAGGTCGCCCCGGAGAGTGCACCTACGGGCTGGCCGTCGATCAGGGCGGTGCTGATGAAGGTTTGACGGGCAGCGCGTTGCTGCCAATAGTCGAGGTTGAACATGCTGTACTCCTGAATTGGGCCGTAAGGCTTTTGTAGGAGCGAGCTTGCTCGCGAAAAACTCACAGGCGCCGCGTTCATCCAGGAAGAACGCGTTATCGTTGACGTTTTTCGCGAGCAAGCTCGCTCCTACGGATGAACCGAGGTGGGGCCTGTTCATTCGGCCATTTGCAGCTCCGGCATGCGTACCCGGAACCCACGCGTGACGCAGAACAAACACACCAGCCCCAGGCCCATCCAGCCCAGGCCGATGGTGAACGACATACCCGACAGGCTCGTCCACAACCACAGCGTGCTGAGAAACCCCAGGCCCGGCAGTGCGGCGTACAGCAGATAGTTGCGTGTACCGCGCAGCTTCTGGTCGCCCAAGTAATGTTTGATCACGGCCAGGTTCACCGCCGAAAACGCGAACAGCGCGCCAAAGCTGATCATGTTGGCCACGGTGTCCAGGCTGATGAACAGCGCAATCAGCGAAAACAGGCTGACCAGCATGATCGCGTTGGCCGGTACGCGTTTTTTCGTCACCAGCTTGCCGAATACCCTGGGCAACGCGCCGTCGCGGCCCATTGCGAACAGCACGCGGGACACGCTGGCCTGGGAGACCATCGCGGAGGCGAAACAGCCCGCCACATAGGTGGCGGTAAACGCACTCACCAGTAGCTCGCCGCCGACCCGGCGCATCACATCGACCGAAGCCGAGTCGGGATCGGCAAAACTATTCCATTCCGGGAAGACCATCTGGGCGCAATACGACACCACCAAAAACAGCAACCCACCGATCAGCGACACCGCCATGATCGCCTGCGGAATGGTACGGCGTGGGTCAGGTGTCTCCTCAGCCATGGTCGACACGGCATCAAACCCCAGGAACGACAAGCACAGCACCGCCGCGCCGGTCATGATCAGCGGCACGCTGAAACCTTCATGGTAAAACGGCTTGAGCAGCGGCACCGGCTCGGCTTGCCCGCTGAGGTTGTGGATCGACAACCCCACGAACACCACGATGAACACCAGTTGGGCCACGATCAGCACCCAATTGACCCGGGTAATCGACTCGATACCCACCAGATTCAGCGCCGTCACCAGGGCAATGGAGCCCAATACCCATACCGCGGTGGGCACGGTAGGAAAGTATTCGGACAAGTAGATGCCGATCAGCAAATAGCTGAGCAGCGGCAGGAAGATGTAGTCCAGCAGCAAGGTCCAGCCGGCGATAAAGCCGAAGGAGGCGCCAAACGCCTTGCGCGTATAGGTGTAGACCGAGCCCGAATAGGGGTGCGCCTTGACCATGCACCCATAGCTGTAGGCCGTCAGCAGCATGGCAGCCAGGGTCAACAGGTAGGCGGTGGGCAGGTGCCCCTTGGTCATTTGGGTCACCAGACCGTAGGTGGTGAACACCGCCAGCGGCACCATATACGCCAGCCCGAACAGTACAAGCCCGACAAGGCCCAGGGGTTGTCGAAAGCGGCGCGATGAGGTTGGTTGGGTTGGGGTTTGATGGACGGGAGTATCGGCTACGTTTGTTATTGTATTCATTGCTGACTCCTGGAAAGTGGAATGCAGGGCGCCGCGGCGTTCGATCAAATCGACACCTTTGATGAGTCATCCATTGGGAGCGGTGGGCAGGCCGCTATGGGCCGCCCACCCTGTTCAACCGAGCGGCATGCAGGGGCTCAGCCTTTCACAGTTTTCCCGCGATCCGTGCGGTGCGGTCCACCGCAATGCGGGTCTTGTCGACCAGTTCATCGAGCTCCGCGCGGCTGGCTACCAGGGCCGGCGCCATGATCATGCGGCCCAGGGTCGAGCGAATGATCACGCCTTCTTCAAAGCCAAAAGTGCGGCATTGCCAGGCCAGGTCGTTTTCATTGGCAAAGCGTTTGCGCGTGCCTTTGTCCTCGACAAACTGCAAGGCTGCCAGCAGGCCGGTGCCCTGGATCTCGCCGATCAGCGGGTGGTTGCCAAAGACTTCGTGCAGGAGCTTTTGCAAATACGGCCCGGTGTCGTCCTTTACCTGGCGCACGATCCCTTCGTCACGCAAGGCCTTGAGGTTGGCCAGGGCCACCGCCGCCGCAACCGGGTGCCCGGAATACGTCAGACCATGGGCAAACACCCCGCCCCGCTCCACCAGGGCTTCGGCCATGCGCTTGCTCAATACCAAACCGCCCATGGGCAGGTAACCTGAGGTCAGGCCCTTGGCGATCGACAACGTGTCGGGTTCGAAGCCGAAATACTGATGGGCAAACCACTCACCTGTACGACCGAAACCGCCAATCACTTCATCAGCGCACAGCAGCACGTCGTATTGGCGACAGATACGCTGGATCTCTGGCCAATAGCTTTCTGGCGGAAAAATCATGCCGCCGGCGCCCTGGAAAGGTTCAGCGATAAAACCGGCGACGTTTTGCGCGCCCAACTCCAGAATTTTTTCTTCCAGTTGCAGGGCGCAGCGCCGCCCGAACTCGGCCGGGGTCAAGTCACCACCCTGGGCGTACCAATAAGGCTCGTCAATGTGCGCGACGTCCGGGATCAAGCCGCCCATTTCATGCATGAATTTCATGCCGCCCAGGGCAGACGCCGCCAGGGTGGAGCCGTGATAGCCGTTCCAGCGACCGATCATGATCTTCTTCTGCGGCTTGCCGAGCACTTGCCAGTAGCGGCGTACGGTGCGGATCAGCACCTCATTGGCTTCGGAACCGGAGTTGGTGTAGATCACATGGCTGTAGTGCCCTGGCAACAGGCTGAACAGCAACTCGGACAGCTCGATCACCGCCGGATGGGTGGTGTGAAAGAACATGTTGTAGTACGCCAACTGATCCATCTGCGCAGCAGCCGCAGCCGTCAGGTCCTTGCGCCCATAACCCAGCTGCGTGCACCACAGGCCCGACATCCCGTCCAGGTAACGCTTACCCTCGCTGTCCCACAGGTACAGGCCCTCACCGCGGACCATTACGCGCGGGCCTTCGGCATTCAGCGCCTTTTGATCCACAAAGGCATGGATATGGTGGGCCGCGTCCGAGGCTTGGTAGTCCTGGGTCTGGCGTTGCGGTTCAAAGGGTAGGTTCATGGCTTTTTCTCTTGTTGTGGGTAGTCATGCAGCCGGTCAACGGCCTTTGCTCATGTAGCGTTCGAGGGGGTCTTTGCTCAGCCCGCCCTGGGCTTCGGCCAACGAGTCGATAAACAGGGAAAACAGTTCCGATTGCGTGCCGATGTCGAGCTTGCTGTAGATGTGCTTGCGGTGGGACTTGATGGTGTCTTCGGAGACCCCGAGGCGCTCGGCCAGCGAACGTGTGGAGTGGCCGCGCAGGATCAACTGGGTGATCCGGCATTCGCGTTCGGTGAGCAGCGAGGAGCCGAAGTTGTTGAGTGCCGAGTGAATACGCTGTTCCAACAGGCTTTCGAAACGCGCGCCCTGAGTCTCCAGGCCGACGAAGTGCTTGCCCAGCACCGCCAGTACCCAAGGTGCTATGCGCTTGAATTGCTCGGTGGTGTCCGCGTCGAGCTTCTGCGTAAAGGCCAGCGACACCGCCAGGCTCAAGCCGTTGCTGGCCTGCAGGATGTAGTTGAGCTCATCCTCCAGGTGCGAATGCCGGTAAAACGACTGGTAGTACTCGCTGTGCTCAAAGTGGTCGGGGGCCACATCGGCGAGGTCGTAGCAGCCGGAAGTGGCGCCCTCCACGCAGGCGCCGTAGAACGGGTCGAGCAAGTAAAAACCGGAGAGGTACTGGCGCACATTGCCCTGGGGCAGCCATGGCCCGTCCAGTTCGAACAATGCGCTGGGCATGCCGTCGTGGGGGTACAGGTACAAGGTCGTGGCCTGAATGGGGCGGATACACCCCAGGGCATCGAACAACGTGGCGGCAAACCCCGCGTGCCCGATGCTCTCGGTCACCCTGGCTATCTGTTCGAACCACTGGGCTGAAGACAGTCGATCATTATCCACTTCGAAGACTCGCCGTCATAACGGTTGGGTGCGACACCAGATCACTGGCGCCGGGGACTGAAGTGATAGTCCCACACCCGCAAAGTCATCGAAATCACCCCTTAGGGTGAGGGGGTGCGCTGGAACCTCGGAATCGCCAAGCCCAGGCTTTCGCGCAAGGTCGAGCCCTCGTAGGCCGTGCGATAAACACCGTGCTCTTGCAGCAAAGGGATCACCTCCTGAGTAAAGCGATCAAATTGCCCAGGGTGCCCGATGTAGATATTGAACCCGTCCACCGCCCGTGCCTCGAACCAATCCGCCATTTTCTGCGCCACCGTGGCCGCGCTGCCCACGAACGCGCCTGGGCGCAATTGCCGGCCAAATTCGACGGCCTGGCGCAGGCTGAAGCCCTGCTCCCGCGCCTGGTCGGCGATGCGTTTGGCAGCGGTGAAAAAACTGCTGCGCGCGGCCTCCAGGCTCTCTTGCGGGAACGGCGCATCCAGGTCGTATTGGCTGAAATCATGCCAGCCAAAATTGCGCCCGAACTCCTTGAGTGCCAGCGCAAAACTGTGGTCGAGCTGATGATAGTGCTGCTCGATTTCCCGAGCATGGGCATCGGTGTCGCCCACATAAATTTCCGCACCGGGCATGATCAGTACCTGTTCCGGATCGCGCCCCCGTTGTGCCGCCCTGCCCTTGATATCCCGGTAAAACGCCTGGCCCTGCTCGATACTGGCCGCGTGGGTGAAGATCACATCGGCGGTGGCGGCGCCCAGGTCGCGGCCTTGCTCCGAGTCGCCGGCCTGGAAAATCACCGGCTGGCCTTGGGGCGAGCGCTGGATATTCAGCGGGCCCACCACCGAGAAGTGTTCGCCCTGGTGATTCAGGCTGTGCAGCTTGCTCGGGTCGAGAAACTGCCCAGTGGCACGGTTGCGCACAAACGCATCGTCTTCGTAAGAATTCCACAGCCCCTGCACCACCTGAACGTGTTCGGCGGCACGCCCGTAGCGGGTGGCATAGTCGTAATGTTCGTCGCGGCTGTAATTGCCGGCGGTACCGGCATCGCCACTGGTCACCACGTTCCAGCCGGCGCGGCCTTTGCTGATCAGGTCCAGGGAGGCGAGGCGCCGGGCGACGTTATAGGGCGAGTTATACGAGGTGGTCAGCGTACCGACCAGGCCGATATGCCGCGTGCTCATGGCCAGTGCCGACAGCAAGGTCAGCGGCTCCAGGCGATTGAGGTAATGGGAAGGCGAGCCTTCGGTGATGAACTGGCTGTCGACGATGAACAGCAGGTCGAACAGCGCCGCCTCGGCCTGGCGCGCTATCTCGATGTACCAATCGACGTTGACGCTGGCATCGGCCGGCAACTGCGGATCAAGCCACAGGTTATGGCGGCCCGGCCCACCGCAGCCCATGGTCAGGGCGCCCAGTTTGAGCTGTCTTTTAGTCATTGCGCAGTAGTCCTTCAAGCGGTCAGGGCTGGGTGGTGGCGACGGTGGGCTGCAAGGCGGCTGCAAATGAAGGGTCGAACAACGTGGCGGCCGAGTAAGACTTGACCAGGCCCAGGCCGGCAAAAAAGTCCACGGTCTTTTGCGCCTCGATGGGCGCCTGAGGCGTCAGCGGCTCGACGGTGGTGCGTGCACGGGCAAACCAGACGCGGGCGATGTCGGCATCAGCGCGGGTGTGCTTGGCCCAGGCATCGGCATATGCGTTGGCGTTGGCCGGGCTTTGGCGGGCCCAGTCGCGGGCTTTTTTCAGGCGCTGGAGGAAGTCGCTGATGGGTTCACGCTTGGCCTCGACAGCACTGGCGTTGGCGGCAATGAAACTCTGGGCCGGGATCAAGTCTTCAGCGGTTGCCAGCACCCGCGCACCTTGGCGTTCCTGTTGCGTGACGTAGGGTTCCCAGGTGGCGATCACGTCAACTGCACCGCCTTCCAGCGCGTGGGAGGCATCCAGGGCGCTGAGGTAGCGCCATTGCAGCGAATCCCGCGCAACCCCGGTCTTGTCCAGTGCGGTCAGCAACAGTTGCTGGCTCCAGGAACCTTTCCAGATCGCAGCGCGCTTGCCTGCCAGATCGGCCAGGCTGTGGATCGACGAGTCTTTTTTTACCAGGATGGCTACGCCGTCGAGATTTTGCCGGCTGACGGCAATCACCTTGATCGGTGCACCCAAGGCGCCCAGGAACAACACCGGGG
>NZ_WKFA01000097.1:0-9008 GCF_021605325.1 Pseudomonas sp. PA-7-1E | reverse complement strand
CATTCGCTACGTGTGACCCTTTTTCAGAGGTTGGTTGTTGTTATGTCTTCGAAGATCACCACGATCACGCGACAGCCTGGCTGGCTGAACAAGAAGAACATGGCAGACAGCCTCGGTATTTCGGTGCAGGCCTTTGATAAATGGGACGTTCCGGCCATCGCGAAGATCGGCCGAGAGTCGTTTTATGACGTTCGGTCGGTGGTGGATAACCGGCTGCAACACCAAACCGGCAAGCAGCAACCTGGCGCGTTAGAGGTCGATCCACTCATTGGTTACAAGATTGATTGTGAGCGACTTCGGTTGACCCGTGAACAGGCCGACGCTCAGGCACGCAAAAACAAGGTCGGGGATAAGGAGCTGGTTCCTGTCGGATTCATGATCTTTGCCCTGGCCAGCCTGTCCGCGCAGTTGGCCTCAACCCTCAACACTGTTCATAAAAACGTGAAGCGCAAACATCCCGATATCAACGTGCGCCACTTGGAGGCTGTTGAAACGGAAATTGCCGTTACGCGTAACGCGGCTGCCGGGTTGGCTGATCGCATACCGGAGCTTTTGGATGAGTACCTCGCCACCCTGGATCAAGAGTCTGGTTGAGGCGGTCCGGCGCGGGTTGAAAACCCTTGAAGTCGATCCGCCCATGACGGCAGTGGAGTGGGCTGACGAATATTTCTACATGTCCTCAGAGTCGTCCTACGGAGAGGGCAAATGGACGACTGAGTTTTTCCAGGTCGCGTTGCTGAACGCTATGGGTAACGACCTGATACATGAGCTTAATCTGCCGAAATCGGCGCGCATCGGTTACACCAAGATGCTGATGGCGAACATCGCCTACAAGATCAAGCACAAGAAACGCAGCGTTTGCATGTGGAGCCCGACCGACGACGATGCCAAGGGCATCATGAAAAAGCACGTCGACCCCATGATTCGCGATGTACCAGTAATCAAGGCCATGGCGCCTTGGTTCGGTAAAAAGCACAAGGACAACACTGAAGATCAAAAGACCTTCGAAAACCGCAAGGTGTTGTGGTGGTTGGGCGGCAAGGCGGCGGGCAACTACCGGGAGAAAAGCCCGGACGAAGTGGGCTACGACGAGCTGTCGAGCTTCGATGCGGACATTAACAACGAGGGTTCGCCCACCTTCTTGGGGGATAAGCGTCTAGAGGGCGCGACCTTTCCTAAGTCTATTCGTGGCTCAACGCCCAAGCTTGCGGGCAGCTGCCAGATTACGCGAGCGGCCGAGGAATCAGCCTACCTGCTGCGCTTTCACATCCAGTGCCCGCACTGCCGCACTGAGCAAACGCTGAAGTGGGGCGGCAAGGATGAGGCGTTTGGGCTCAAGTGGTCCAAGGATGCCCTGGGCGAGGTTGATAAGGCTTGGTATCTCTGCGAGTCCGGCAATGGCTGCGCGTTTGAGCATTACCAGATGGTCGAGGCGTCACGCACCGGCCGCTATATCTGCGAGAAAACCGGCGTCTGGACCCGCGACAGCATGGAGTGGTTCGGGGCGGATGATAAGCCTATCCGCACACCGCGCCGCCTGACGTTCCATATCTGGACGATTTATTCAACGTTCACCACTTGGGTGAAGATCGCAGACGAGCGCGTCAAGGCCGGTAAGGACCGGGGCAAGCTCAAGACCTTTGTAAACACCACACTGGGCGAGCCGTGGGAAGAAGACCTGACCGAGAAAGTTGACTGGGAGTTGCTGCGCGAACGCCGCGAGGTATATGCGGCCCAGGTTCCCGCTCGTTGCGCAGCCCTGATGGGTGGCATTGACACTCAGGATGACCGCTACGAGCTTCGGGTATGGGGCTTTGGAGCAGGTGAGGAAGCTTGGCTGGTCTACCGTCGAGTGTTGACGGGCGATCCTGCTAGCGCCGAGCTGCTGCGCCAAGTCGGGCTTGAGCTGCACAAGCAGTTCACCCGCGCTGACGGCACGAAAATGGCCGTGATGCGCTGGTGCTGGGACTCTGGTGGCCACCACTCGGAAACGGTGAGGGCACAGAGTCGCAAGCACGGCTTGCATTGGGTGGTACCGATTTTTGGTGCCAGTACCTACGGAAAGCCCATTGCCAGTTTCCCGCGCAAGAAAGAGAGAAAGTCAAAAACCTACCTAACCGAAGTCGGTACCGACAACGCTAAAGAGGTGATTTACAACCGCCTAAAACTACAGCCGGACGGCAATCGTCCGGTACCGGGCCTGGTGCATTTTCCAGCCGACGACGCGATTTGTGATGACGACGAACTCAAGCAGCTGACCAGTGAAACCAAGAAATGGATCTTGGCGAAGGGGCGGCGGGTGCTGCGTTGGGATGCCAGTAAGAAACGTAACGAGGCGCTGGACTGCTTTGTGTACGCGCTGGCCGCGTTGCGAATTAGCCAAGAAAAGTTCGGTTTGGATCTGGAGTTGCTCGCAATGGAAGCCCAATACGTTCCCGATTCCGGTACGTGGGAGGTTCCCGATGTGATTGATCCAGGGTCTGAAACGGAAGAATCAGAGCTGCCGATTGAGTCGGCGCGGCCTGAGCCCCTATCAACTCAAGCCGACGCCCCAGGCGACTGGCACAACGTGGAAGGTAACGGATGGCTATAAACGCGCAGGAGATGCTGGACAAGTATCTGGAAGCGGAGGCTGCCATTCTGCTGGGTAAAACGACCATTTTTAATGGCCGTACCCACACCATGGCCGAGCTGCCGCAAATTCAAGCAGGACGACGCGAGTGGGAGCGCCGGGCCAACGCCCAGCGCGCCGCCGCGCAAGGCAGTCCGGGTTATGCCCTGGCTGACTTTCGGTGAACATCCTTGACCGCTGCATTGCAGCGGTAAGCCCTGGTGCGGGCCTGCGGCGCCTGGCGGCACGTAGCGGCATTCAAGCCTTCGAAGCAGCCGAAATAACACGCACGCACAAGGCTAAGCGACAAACGCGGAGCGCTGACAGCTCGTTGCAGCGAGACGCCGAGTCGTTGCGTGGTCAGTCTCGAAAGCTGGACGAAGACCACGACCTGGTGACGGGGATTTTTGACCGACTGGAGGAGCGTGTGGTGGGTGGTGCCGGCATCGCCGTGGAGCCGCTGCCCTTGGATCATGCCGGCAACATCCACCTGGGGTTTGCCGCGCAAATTAAATCCCTGTGGGCCGAGTGGTCGTTGCGCCCGGAAACCTCGGGAGAGCTGACCCGGGCGCAGATGGAGCGCCTGGTGTGCCGCACTTGGTTGCGCGATGGGGAAATGCTGGCCCAGCAACTACTGGGCAAGGTGCCGAACTTCAAACACCTGCACAAAGTGCCTTTTTCGTTGGAGCTTCTGGAGCCGGATTATCTGCCCTGGAACTACAACGATGAGGCTAAGGGGATTTGCCAGGGCATCACGCGGGACGCCTGGCGTCGTGTTCTTGGTTACAACCTGCTGAAGCGTCACCCCGGCAGCGCTTTGGGCTTCAGCCTATCCGTAGATACCAAGTTTGTGCCGGCCGAGCGGATGTTGCACATCGCTTACCGTAAACGGATTGGGCAGAACCGTGGCCAGCCGCTATTGCACGCGGTGTTGACCCGCCTGGCGGATATCAAGGATTACGAAGAAAGCGAACGTGTTGCGGCGCGCATCAGCGCGGCCCTGGCGATGTTTATCAAGAAGGGCTCAACCGACGATTACATAACTACGCCTACTACCGCTGGCAAGGATGGCCAGGCCACCGGTGCGCGAAGCATCCCGATTGCCCCCGGGATGGTGTTCGACGGGTTATTGCCCGGCGAAGACGTGGGGATGATCGAAAGCAACCGGCCCAGCCAGTTCGTGGAGAGCTTCCGTAACGGTCAGTTGCGAGCGGTCGCGGCTGGTACGCGTATTGGTTACTCGACCGCGACGCGTAGCTACACGGGCACTTACTCGGCCCAGCGCCAGGAGCTGGTCGAGTCGCAGCTAGGTTACGACTTGCTGCAACACGAGTTTATCGATTACTGGGCGCGCAAGGTCTACCGGGGCTTCGTCGAAATGGCCTTGGTGAGCGGCGTACTGGTGCCGCCTGGCGACGTCAACATGGACTCGGTTTATAGCGCGGTTTATCAGGGGCCGGTGATGCCCTGGATTAACCCTGTGCATGAGGCGACCGCCTGGGATTCGCTGGTGCAATCGGGCTTTGCTGATGAAGCCGAAGTAGCACGCGCACGCGGTCGTAACCCGCAAGAGCTGAAGCGTTCGCGTCAAGCGGAAGTTGAAAGCAACCGGGCAAAAGGGCTGGTGTTCAGCTCGGACGCCTATCACAAGTTCTACGGGAAAGTGACCGTCAATGCAGACCTATCAAGCGAAAAAGAGAAAGCCTAACGCGCCGCCCCTGATGCTGCCCCGGGCATCGGTTCAGTCTTCGGTTTCGGCCGTGATTACGGCGGCAAACCAACCGGTGGAAAGCTGGTACTCAATGCGTGCGATGGCGCGCGGCAGTATCGAGATTCTGCTGTATGACGAGATTGGCGGGTGGGGGATCACCGCCAAACAGTTCGCCCAGGATCTGGCGGCGTGCGGTGACGTGTCACAGATCAATTTGCGCATCCACTCCCCTGGGGGTGATGTGTTCGCCGGCATGGCGATCTACAACACCTTGAAGGCGCACCCGGCACGGGTAGACGTGTACATCGACGGCTTGGCGGCTTCAATGGCCAGCGTGATCGCGATGGCGGGTGACAAGGTCTACATGCCGACTAACGCCATGATGATGATTCATAAGCCCTGGGGCGCGCAGGGCGGTGACGCGGACGACATGCGCCGTTATGCCGACCTACTCGACAAGGTTGAGGGGACGTTGGTCCAGGCCTACGTCAGCAAGACCGGCAAGAGCGCGGAAGAGATTCACGCGTTGCTGAAGGATGAAACGTGGATGGATGGCAGTGAGGCGGTGGCAGCCGGCTTTGCTGATCAATTGATTGACCCCCTGGTGGCTGCCGCACAACTCAAATCGAAACGCATGCAGGAGTTTGAACACATGCCACCAGAAGCTTTTAGCTCGCTGATGAACCCGCGTAACCAAGTACCAGCCCCTGCGCCGGCCCCTGCACCCGCACCGGCCGCCGCTGCTACGTTGACCCCTGACCAGATCCGGGCACAAGTGCTGGCGGAAGAAGGCGAGCGACGCACCGGAATTACTGCCGCTTTCGGCGGTTTTGCCGCCGCACATTCGGACCTGCTGCAAGCTTGCGTGACTGATATGGCCTGCACGGTGGAAGGCGCGCGCACGTTGTTGCTGGCCAAATTGGGCGAGCAAACCACCCCGTCCAATGTTGCAGGCATGCACGGCCATATTTCCAACGGTAATTTGGTCGGTGATTCGGTGCGCGCTTCGCTGGAGGCGCGCATTGGCATTACAGCTATCGAGGCCAGCAACGGTTTCAATCACATGAGCATGCGCGAGCTTGCCCGGGCGTCACTGACCGAGCGCGGCGTTCTGGTGGCTACGCTGAATCCGATGCAGATGGTCGGTTTGGCGTTTACCCACGGCTCCAGCGACTTTGGGCAAATCTTGCTGGATATCTCTGGCAAGTCGGTGTTGCAGGGCTGGGAAGATGCGCCCGAAACGTTCCAGCTTTGGACCAAAAAGGGCCAGCTGAGCGACTTCAAAACGTCTTCCCGTGTCGGCCTGGGTGAGTTTCCTAGCCTGCGTGAAGTGCGCCCCGGCGCTGAGTACAAACACATCACGCTGAGTGATCGTGGCGAGCCGATCACGCTGGCCACCTACGGCGAAATGTTTTCGATTACTCGCCAAGCCATCATCAACGATGACCTGTCGTTGCTGAGTGACGTGCCGTACAAGATGGGCCAGGCCGCGCGTGCGACCATCGGTGATTTGGTCTATGCGGTGCTGACCAGTCCGCCGAAGATGCGCGACGGCAAGCCGCTGTTTGACGCCTCTCGCAAGAACTGGGCGACCGGCGCCGGCTCTGAGCTGTCCATTGCCAGTCTGATCGCGGGCAAGACCGCGATGGCTTCGCAGAAAACGCAGGTAGACGGCGGCAAGGCCCGTACTCTTAACATCCGACCGGCCTACGTGCTGACGCCGGTTGCCCTGGAAGATAAGGCCAATCAGCTGATCAACTCGGCCTCGGTGCCGGGCGCAGATGTTAACTCGGGGATCATCAACCCGATTCGTGGTTTCGCCAAAGTAATCGGTGAGCCGCGTCTTGATGATAGTTCGGCAAGTGCCTGGTACATGGCTGCCAAGCAGGGTACCGACACCATTGAGGTGGCTTACCTCAATGGCATCGACACGCCCTACGTCGAACAACAGAACGGTTTCAGCGTCGACGGCGTGGCCAGCAAGGTTCGCATTGATGCCGGCGTGGCACCTGCCGACTATCGCGGCCTGTACGGCGCTGCCGGCAAGTAATCCGCGGTTCCCCCTGATAGCCCCGCCGTGTGCGGGGCTTGTTGTTTCTGTGTTCTGGAGAATTGAACGATGTCTAAGAATTACCAAGGCCCCGGCCAGACCGTCACCTTTGTTTCACCCACTGCTGGGACGACTTCGGGTGTTCCTCTGGCGATTAACGCTCTGGTGGTAGTGCCTATGGACACCACCGCTAAAGGCCAGCTGTGCGTCGGTGCCCTCGGCGGTTCGTGGTTGTTGCCCGTCACGGGAGCCCTGAAGCAAGGCGCGAAAGTAAGCCTGTTGGCGGGCGGCCTGGTGGCCGATGGGACCGCTGACGCGGTGCCATTCGGCAAGCTGCTGGGCGATGCCTCTGGCGGCTTCGCTGAAGCGCTGTTGATCCAGTAATGGCCGGCGGCTTTCGAGCCCTGGCTGATCGCATGGACGCTCTGGCAGTACAGCGCCTGGGCGATCCTGCGACGCTGGCAGATGGTCGGTCTGTTTATGGCGCGTTCGCCTCGCCTTTTGTCGGTGCTGAAATCGGCGGCGGTAAGACGGGTGCGGCGCGATTGGGTGGCGCAATCAACGCCGACGAGGTGTTGGAACCCACGCTTACCGTGCGTGTGGTCGACGTCCAGGGCGTCAAGAAGGGCGACCATTTAACCATTGAGCTGCCGGCCCTATTGGGCGGTGGCCGCTACAAGGTTGTCCGCCTGAAGCCCGATGGTTCCGGCATGGTCGACTTGGTATTGAGTGTGTCCAATGAGCGAACTGACGACATTACATGATGCGATCACTCGCATCATTAGCGAGCAGATGCCCCGGGTTGTACACGTTGAGCAGTTCCCGGAGTTGGGCGCCGAGGTGATGACGCCGGCGTTGTTGTACGGGATCACTGATATGGGCCCAGGCCAGGATCGGGGGGAGGGGAAAACGGCGATCATTGGTCGTTTTCAATCCTGCATTCTGGTGGAAGCTGACCGCCCGAAGGCATCGCTACAGGCCGCTATCCTGGCCGGCCAAATGATGACGGTGCTAAAGGATCAGTGGTGGAATTTGGATTTTGTTACCGGGCCGCCGGAGCAGGTACACGCCCAGCCAGAAGCCCCAACGCTTGAGCTAGAGCAGTTTGTCATGTGGTCGGTTCAGTGGATTCAGCCCTTTGAACTCGGTGAATTTGAATGGCCTTGGCCAGATGAGCCGCCTGGTTCCCTGGTGTTCGGTTTCAGTCCCGATATTGGGCCCGGCAGTGAACAACAGTACGTCGCACCGGAGGATATCCCGTGAGTGCCTACGTCCTGGCCCAGCATGACCGCATGATCGCGGCAATGCTCAAGCCTTGCTATGTGGTCGCGGTCGACCTGGCGGCATCGCCTCCGGCGTGTCGGGTTTCGGATGGAGATTGGACCAGCGCTTGGGTGCGCTGGCACAGCCTGGCTGCCGGCAAGGCCCGGCACTGGCGCTCGCCCAGCCTGGGAGAGCAGGGCGTGTTGTTCAGTCCCAGCGGTGAGGCCGCTCAGGGCACGTTCATTCCTGGGCTTTACGGCAACGCCGGCGCGCCGCCGGATAACCGCGATCATGTGGAGGTGTGGCGGTTTGATGATGGCGGTTCCCTGGTCTACGACTGGCAGGCCAAGTCATACACCATCACCTTGCCCAGCGGCACAGTGACTATATCGGTCGGCGGCGCTTCGGCCGTGGTGACAGATAGCAGCGTTACGGTAACGGCGGGTGATATCGGTTTGATAGGCGCGGTCAAGGTTGACGGCCCTTTGCTGGTCACTGGGGACATTACCGGCCTTGGGAAAGTAATCGACACCACGGGTAACACGCCGAACCACAAGCACTAACGAACCCATCCACAACAGCCCGCCCAGTGCGGGTTTTTTTACGTCTGGAGCAAACATGGCCAAGTCAGTCAAAGGCGACACCGAAGAACAGAACACCCCGCCAAACAGCGCCCAGGTGCGGTACCGCGACAAGGTGTATCGAACTCGCACGATCATCCTGCAGGACGGCCGCGTGCTGCCGGTGGAGGCCTTCACCGTTACCGTAACGGCAGACGATGAACCGGCCCTGAAGTGCCTGGCTGAGCATCCCGAGTTTGAGCTGATCAAGGAGTAACGCCCGATGATGGGAATGGATCGCCGTACCGGCAAGATCATTTCCGGCATCGAGTATTTGCGCCAGTGCATTGAGGACTGCCTAACCACCCCCTTGGGCAGTCGCCGCCAACGTCCCGAGTACGGCAGCAAGCTCCGGCGCTACGTCGACTTGCCTGTATCTGGTGGCTGGAAAAGCGCCGTACAGGCTGAAGCCGCGCGCGCCCTGGGGCGCTGGTTGCCGCAACTGAAGCTTGAAGGTGTGCGGGTGACGGCGGTTGTAGGCGGCCAGATAACGCTGGAGCTGAAAGGTGAATACCTGGGCGAAAGCCACTTACTTGAGGTATCGGTATGAGTGCCGTGGATTTGTCGACGCTTCCGGTACCCGAGGTGCTGGAATCCCTCGAATTTGAGGAAATATACGCCGAGCAGTTAGGGATGGTCTGAAGTAGTTGTGTATTTCTGGCTGACTTCAGCCCCTGCCGATTTTAAAAGCGGCAAATCGATCAAAAACGCTCAGATCACCCGCTTATTTCTGTGTTTTTAGCCGCCGCGAGC
>NZ_WKFA01000096.1:0-9159 GCF_021605325.1 Pseudomonas sp. PA-7-1E | reverse complement strand
CTGCGAAGGCGCGCGATTTTATCAGGCTTGAGGGGCAGCGGCCATCCTCGGGCCGACGGGCAGGGCATATGAGCTCAAAAAAATGCAAATCGGGCCGGTAATCGTGCGTATTAAGGTATAGCCTTGAGCTCGCTAGCGTTATGACAGTATGAAAACTTACCGGGACCCTGTGAATGTTTTACCGGTCGCTGTGTCACAGCCTTGCCAAACCGAGATCACGCGGTCTGTTCCAACCGCTAAATTTGTCGTTCGGGAATCTTCCATGCGTCTGTGTAAATTCTTCTTTGTGGGCTGTTTGTCGTTGGTCAGCCTGGCGAGTCATGCCGAAACCCTCAATGGCCTCTATCAAGTACTTGAACCGGTCAGCAGCCAGTCGCCCCAAGAGCGCGACCAGGCCACCCAGCGTGCCGTGCAGACCCTGGTGATCCGCCTGACCGGCGACGCCAAGGCCGCCGATGGCCCGGGCCTGGCAGCGATCCGCAAAGACCCGCAACAAATCATCAGCCAGTACGGCTACGACGCCGGCCCGCCGGAAAGCCTGCAAGTAGACTTCGACCCGGTCAGCACCGACCGCGCCTTGCGGGATGCGGGCCTGTCGATCTGGGGCAGCAACCGGCCGTCGATCCTGGGTTGGTGGCTGAACGATTCAACTGAAGGCAGCAGCCTGGTCGGCGATGGCCAGGCCGTTGCCCAGGCCCTGCGCCGGGCCGCGCAACACAGGGGTCTGCCGCTGCGCTTGCCGTTGGGAGACCTGGATGAACAGGTAGTCGCCACCGCGCCGAATCTTGAAAGCCCCGACGCCACGCCTTTGCGCGCAGCCTCCGAGCGTTACGGTGCCGATGCTTTGCTGGCGGTGCATGCGCGCCAGGAAGGCACTCAATGGCAGGCCAAATGGCGCCTGTGGCTGGGCGACAAGGCTGAGGAGGGCACCGCCCAAGGCGCTGACACTGCCGCGCTCGCCGATGCGGTATTGCTGGCGGTCAGCCAAAAGCTGGCGCCACGCTTTGCAGTCAAGCCGGGCGTGAGCACTGAGCAATTGCTTGAAGTACAAGGCATGAACCTTGAGCGCTACGCCGCCCTGAGTCGTTTGCTGGAGCCCTTTGGCGGCCAGCCGCAGTGGGTGGATGGCAACCGGATTGTGTATCGCGTCAATGGCAGCGCCGAACAATTGCGGACTCAATTGAGCCTGGCCAAGCTGCAGGAAATTCCTGCTGGCGAAGCCCCGGCCCAGCCAGCCGTGATCGATGGCACGCAACCGGCTGTTGCATCTGAGCCCCAGGCGCAACTGCGTTTTCGTTGGTAACTAGTGGTCCTCCTTCTATATAGAAGAAGGGCGTAAAAAACAGATGGAGTGGTTTATGGCGGATACGCGTCGTTGGGTGTGGCTTGGCGGGATTGTCCTGCTGTGCGGTTTTGTGTTCTTGCTGCATTCGATCCTGACGCCGTTCCTGGTGGCGCTACTGCTCGCCTATCTGTTCGATCCCGTGGTGGATCGCCTGGAAAAAGTCGGCATGTCGCGCACCTGGGGCGTGATCACGGTGTTTGCGCTGTTCACGTTGATCATCACGGCGCTGGTGTTGATATTGGTGCCGATGTTGGCCAAGCAGCTGTTTCGCCTCTATGAGCTGGCGCCGCAGATGCTCGACTGGTTGCAGCACACGGCGATGCCGTGGGCCCAGTCCAAGTTCGGGCTGGCGGATGGCTTCTGGAAGTTCGACAAGGTCAAGGCAGCTATCAGCGAGCACATGGACAAGACCACCGATATCGTCACGGTGGTGCTCAGCCAGGCGACTGCGTCGAGCCTGGCGCTGATCGGTTGGTTGACCAACCTGGTGCTGATCCCGGTGGTGGCGTTCTACCTGCTGCGAGACTGGGACATCATGATGGCCAAGATCCGCAGCCTGCTCCCCCGCGACCGGGAAGAGCGTGTTGTTTCCCTGGCAGCGGAGTGTCATGAGGTATTGGGTGCGTTCGTGCGCGGCCAGTTGCTGGTGATGCTGGCCCTGGGGGTGATTTACGCTGCCGGCCTGATGGCGATCGGCTTGGAGCTGGGGCTGTTGATCGGCTTGATCGCGGGCCTGGCGGCCATCGTGCCCTACATGGGCTTTGTGATCGGCATCGGCGCGGCGCTGGTGGCCGGGCTGTTCCAGTTCGGCGGCGACCTGTACCCGATGCTGGGGATTGTCGCAGTGTTCATGGTGGGCCAGGCCTTGGAAGGCATGGTGCTGACGCCACTGCTGGTGGGCGATCGAATCGGCCTGCACCCGGTGGCAGTGATCTTTGCGATTTTGGCGGGTGGCGAGCTGTTCGGCTTTACCGGCATCCTGTTGGCGCTGCCGGTGGCGGCGGTGATCATGGTGCTGGTGCGCCATGTGCACGACCTGTACAAGGATTCGGACGTGTATACCGGGGTGGATGAGCCCGAGTTGTAATCGCGGTGTCACAAACCCGGTCCAGGCCGGGTTTGTTGTTTCTGGCCCCGGGGTGCGTCAAACAAACTGCGTAAAACCTCCGGGTTAACGCAAACCTTTGATTTTGCTTGTGGTCTGCTGCATTGTGCGCCCGGCGTCACGGGTATAAACTTTGCAAACTTTACATAGAGGCCACTAACGGTTCGATGGGAGCCGTTCAGTCAGCATGAAACCGATTCAGCTGCCCCTAGGTGTGCGTCTGCGTGATGACGCTACCTTTATCAACTACTACCCAGGCGCCAATGCCGCTGCACTCGGCTATGTGGAGCGGCTTTGCGAAGCCGACGCCGGGTGGACTGAAAGCCTGATCTATCTGTGGGGCAAGCATGGCGTGGGGCGTACCCATCTGCTGCAGGCCGCGTGCCTGCGTTTCGAGCAGACGGGCGAGCCGGCGGTCTACCTGCCCTTGGCCGAGTTGATGGACCGCGGGATCGGCATCTTCGATAACCTTGAGCAATATGAACTGGTGTGTCTCGACGACCTGCAGGCAGTGGCCGGCAAGCCGGAGTGGGAAGAGGCGCTGTTTCATCTGTTCAACCGCTTGCGCGATAGCGGCCGGCGCTTGCTGATCGCTGCGTCCACCTCGCCGCGTGAACTGCCGGTGAAGCTGGCTGACCTCAAGTCGCGCCTGACCCTGGCGTTGATCTTCCAGATGCGCCCGTTATCCGATGAGGACAAGCTGCGTGCGCTGCAACTGCGCGCTTCCCGTCGTGGCCTGCACCTGACTGACGAAGTCGGGCACTTTATCCTCACCCGTGGCACCCGCAGCATGAGCGCGCTGTTCGATTTGCTTGAGCAACTCGACCAGGCTTCCTTGCAGGCGCAAAGAAAATTGACGATCCCTTTCCTGAAAGAAACTTTGGGCTGGTAACGTCTTGATTTCCCGTGTGTCGGCATTTTCAAGGCGTCAGAAAACCTGCGTTTGAGCCCGAGGGGCTACGCAACTGAACCGAAAAATGGAATCACGGCTTAGATGGCATAGTCGAAACGATAAGTCACATAGATCGCGATTGAATTTGCAAATCGATGTGATAGAGGGCATAGTCTCGGCTTCTTTACACATCAGCCACGGTCGTGCCCATGCTAAATCGCTTCGCACCCCTCGTGCCTCTCGCACTCGTTACCCTGTTGTTTGGTTGCGCCTCCCACCCTCAGCAGGTGGCAGAACAGCAAAAACCACAGGTTCAAAATCAGGCAAAGTTCGTTGCTGCACAGTCTGCTTCTGTTTATGAAGAAGAGGTGGCAACCGAAAAAGAACTCGCCGAGTTCTCTGACAGCAAGCCTTACCAACTGCCTCTTCTGGCCGATAGTATCCTTGAGCGCGGCATGTCCTTGATCGGTACCCGTTACCGTTTCGGCGGGACCTCTGAAGCCGGTTTTGATTGCAGTGGGTTCATTGGCTACCTGTTTCGTGAAGAAGCCGGCATGAATCTGCCGCGCTCTACACGCGAGATGATCAACGTGAATGCACCGTTGGTCGCGCGCAACAACCTCAAGCCCGGTGATCTGCTTTTCTTTAGTACCAGTGGCCGCGGTCGTGTCAGTCACGCCGGTATCTACCTGGGCGATAACCAATTTATCCACTCCAGCAGCCGCCGCAGTGGTGGTGTTCGGGTCGATAACCTGGGTGACAGCTACTGGAGCAAAACCTTCATCGAAGCCAAGCGTGCACTCGCCATGGCTCCGACTACGGTTACCGCTAGTAAGTAAAGTTAAAGTGATACTTGAAGTTTGACGTGTAAGCGCTAGAATCCCTGGACATTGTTGTCATCCGTTCGCGCGAGCTTTGCTTGCGCGTTCTGGTTTTCAACGTTCGGCAGCGAAAGCCGCATCCAGACCAGGATTGTTCTGCACATGTCGACCTCGGCCCGCCTGATGCTTATTGTTTGCGCCGCGCTGCTCAGCGCCTGCGCCAGCCGTACACCGCCGCCCGCGCCCGTCGCGGTCAAGCCTAAGCCGGTGTTCAACTATGCCACCCAGAATTTCTCGCCTGCTGCCGAAGACGTGCTCTTTCGTGCGCTGGGCCTGGTCGGCACACCTTACCGCTGGGGCGGCAACACACCGGACTCGGGGTTTGATTGCAGTGGCCTGATCGGCTTTGTATTCCGCGACGCTGCCGGCATCTCATTGCCGCGCACCACCCGTGAATTGATCGTGATGCGTGCCCAGGACGTCAGCGAACAAAACCTGCAAACCGGCGACCTGCTGTTCTTCGCTACCGGTGGTGGTTCGCGGGTCAGCCATGCGGGCATCTATGTGGGGGAGGGCCGCTTCGTACACGCGCCTCAAACCGGCGGTACGGTGAAGCTGGATACGCTATCCAAAGCGTATTGGCAGAATGCCTACCTGAGTGCCAAACGCGTGTTGCCAGGAAATTTGGCGCGTAATCCCTGAATCAATAAAACTCCAAAATGTGGGAGCGGGCTTGCCCGCGAATGCAGTGTGTCAGTCAACGGATTGGTTGGCTGGGCCACCGTAATCGCGGGCAAGCCCGCTCCCACATTGGTGTGTGGCGATTTACTTAACAGCCGACACTCGCCAAACCTTATTGCCCACATCATCGGCCACCAGCAAATCCCCCTGCTGATCTATCACCACGCCGACCGGCCGGCCCATGGCTTTCTCATCGCTATCAAGAAACCCCGTCAGCACATCCACCGGTTGCCCTTTCGGCTGGCCCCCTTCGAAGGGAACGAAAATCACCTTGTAGCCACTGTGCGGCTTGCGGTTCCAGGAACCATGCTGGCCGATAAATGCGCCATTACTGAAGGGAGCGGGCAGTTTGCTGCCCTCGGCGAAGGTCAGCCCCAGCGACGCAGTATGAGGGCCTACCGCATAGTCGGGAGCGATGGCCTTGGCGACCATGTCCAGGTTCTGCGGGGTGACACGCACATCCACATGCTGGCCGTAATAACTGAAGGGCCAGCCGTAGAAGCCGCCATCCTTGACCGAGGTGATGTAATCCGGCACCAGGTCACTGCCGATCTCATCGCGTTCGTTGACCGCCGTCCACAGCTTGCCGCTCTGTGGCTCCCACGCCATGCCGTTGGGGTTGCGCAGGCCGGAGGCAAAAATGCGGTGTTGGCCGCTGGCGCGGTCGACTTCCCAAATGGCGGCGCGGCCCTGTTCGGCTTCCAGGCCGTTTTCGCCGACGTTGCTGTTGGAGCCGACGCTCACGTACAGCTTGCTGCCGTCCTGGCTGGCCACCACATTTTTGGTCCAGTGGTGGTTCAAGGGGCCACCGGGTAAGTCCACTACCTTGGCGCCTGGGGCTGTGATTGCGGTTTCACCCGGCTGATAGGGGAAGCGCAGCAACTTATCCGAATCGGCCACATACAGGTCGTTGCCTACCAAGGTCATGCCAAACGGCGAATGGAGGTTCTCCAGGAACACCGTGCGAGTTTCTGCCACACCGTCATGGTCGGCATCGCGCAGCAAGGTAATACGGTTCGGGCTCGGCACCCCGGCGCCAGCGCGATCCATGACCTTTTCCATCACCCAGCCACGTACGCCTTTGGCATCGTCCGGCTTGGGCGGTGCATTGGTCTCGGCCACCAGCACGTCGCCGTTGGGCAGCACGTAGAGCCAGCGCGGATGATCCAGGCCTTCGGCGAACGCGGCCACTTGGGTACCGGCGGCGGCGATGGGCTTGGCGCCTTCGGGCCAGCCGATGGCCGGGGCGATATTGACGGTGGGGATCAGCGTCTTGTTCGGCTCCGGCAACTTGGGCGAGGGACCGGTGCCATCGGCGACCTGCAGGGTCGAGCTTTCGCCGCACGCGGCGAGGCTGCCTGCAAGCATGATCAGTAGGGCGAGTCGGGTTTTAGGCATGGTTTTCTCCTTGATACCTGTAGGGGTAGAGAAGCACGAACGGCAGATGGTTCAAGTACAAGGCCAGCTTTAATTGACGCTCCACCCCCAACCCACTAACCTTCGCGGCTTGTTCCAGGTGCTCTGTGGCGCGTGCGTCGACAGAGTGAAACAGGGAAGCCGGTGAGTGAGCGCACTTGTACACAGTGCCGCCGCGATTCCGGCGCTGCCCCCGCAACGGTAAATGAGTCAAGACGGTGCTGTTTGCCACTGTATCGCGTGCGATATGGGAAGGCGCACCCTCGGCTGCTTGCTATCAAAAGCGCCACTCATGAGCCCGGAGACCGGCCTGGATCATCCAACAGCATCACGGTGGGCGATGCTTGGCTGTCTGTTTTTTCTTTTTCCTGCCCGCCGTTTTTGTCCAGCCCCAACGGAGAGCTGCCATGACTGATTCCCCCGACCGCGACGAACGCCACTTGGCGCGCATGCTGCGCAAAAAAGCCGTGATTGACGAGCGCATCGCCAATTCCCCCAATGAGTGCGGCCTGCTGCTGGTGCTGACCGGCAACGGCAAAGGCAAGAGCAGTTCGGCGTTCGGCATGTTGGCCCGGGCCATGGGGCATGGCATGCAATGCGGTGTGGTGCAGTTCATCAAGGGGCGTAACAGCACCGGCGAAGAATTGTTTTTCCGCCGCTTCCCCGAGCAGGTGCACTTTCATGTGATGGGCGAAGGCTTCACCTGGGAAACCCAGGATCGCCAGCGCGATATCGCCGCTGCCGAAGCGGCTTGGGCGGTGTCCCGGGCCATGTTGAATGACCCCTCTATCGGCTTGGTGGTGCTGGACGAATTGAACATCGCCCTCAAGCACGGTTACCTTGACCTGGACCAGGTACTCAGCGACCTGCAAGCCCGCCCGCCCATGCAGCATGTGGTGGTCACCGGCCGTGGCGCCAAGCCTGAGCTGATCGAAATGGGCGACACCGTCACCGAAATGGGCATGCTCAAGCACGCGTTCCAGGCCGGTATCAAGGCACAGAAAGGCGTCGAACTTTGAATCAGCCCCGTCATTGCCCGGCCGTATTGATCGCCGCTCCGGCGTCCGGCCAGGGCAAAACCACGGTCACCGCCGCGCTCGCCCGTTTGCACCGCAACCTGGGACGCAAGGTGCGCGTGTTCAAATGCGGGCCGGACTTTCTCGACCCGATGATCCACGAGCGTGCCAGTGGCGCGCCGGTGTACCAGTTGGACATGTGGATGGTGGGCGAGCAGGAAAGCCGCCGCCTGCTCTGGGAGGCAGCGGGGGAGGCTGACCTGATCCTCATCGAAGGCGTGATGGGCCTGTTCGACGGCACGCCTTCCAGCGCTGACTTGGCGCGGCACTTCGGTGTACCGGTGCTGGGCGTGATCGATGGCACCGCCATGGCCCAGACGTTCGGCGCTTTGGCCCTGGGGCTGGCGCGCTATCAGCCCGACCTGCCGTTCGCCGGCGTGCTGGCCAATCGCGTCGGCACCCTGCGCCATGCGCAATTGCTTGAAGGCAGCCTCACCGAGGGCTTGCGTTGGTACGGCGCGTTATCCCGTGAGACCGGCATCGAACTGCCCAGCCGCCACCTGGGCCTGGTGCAAGCCAGCGAACTGAATGACCTTGATATACGCTTGGATGCTGCCGCCCAGGCGTTGGGCAGCAGTTGCGAAGTGGCCCTGCCGCCGCCGGTAACCTTTGCCGCGCCGCAAGTGGTCGAGGCCGAGCCCTTGCTGGTCGGTGTGCGGATTGCCGTGGCCCGTGACGAAGCCTTTGCCTTTACCTACGGCGCCAGCCTGGATTTGCTGCGGGCGATGGGCGCCGAGTTGAAGTTCTTTTCACCGATCCATGATCGCCAATTGCCTCAAGCTGACAGCCTCTATCTGCCCGGCGGCTATCCGGAACTGCACCACCAGGCATTGTCGGCCAATACCTCGATGCTGGGCGCAATTCGTGCTCATCACGCCGCTGGCAAGCCACTGCTCGCTGAATGTGGCGGCATGCTCTATCTGCTCGACTCCTTGACCGATGTGGACGGTACACGCGCCGAACTGGTTGGCTTGTTGCAAGGCGATGCGGTGATGCAGAAGAAACTCGCGGCCCTGGCGCTGCAAAGTGTCGAGCTGCCGGAGGGGACCTTGCGTGGGCATACCTATCATCATTCTCTGACCAGTACCGAATGGGCGCCGATTGCCCGTGGGCTTAGCCCTAACGGCGGGCGCGGTGCCGAGGCGGTCTATCGACAGGGGCGGATGACGGCGTCCTATGTGCACTTTTATTTTCCGTCGAATCCTGGCGCGGTGGCCGCGTTGTTCGCGCCAGACCTTGAGACAGCTATCGCAGGCAAGCCAGCTCCCACAGGGGAATGCATTCCAAATGTGGGAGGGGGCTTGCCCCCGATGAGGCCATGACTGACAACGCTTTCCCCCAAGCCGATCGCGAGGCCGTCTATCGCGCCATCGCCGAACGCCGCGACATGCGCCACTTCCGCGGTGGCAGCGTCGCGCCTGAACTGCTGCAACGCCTGCTCCACGCCGCGCACCAGGCGCCCAGTGTCGGCCTGATGCAGCCGTGGCGTTTTATCCGCATCAGCGACCGTTCGTTGCGCAGCCAGATTCAACAGTTGGTGGAAGAAGAGCGCGTGCGCACCGCCGAAGCTTTGGGCGAGCGCTCCGATGCGTTCATGAAGCTCAAGGTCGAAGGCATCAGCGACTGCGCCGAGGTACTGGTCGCCGCCTTGATGGACGATCGCGAGCGCCACATTTTCGGGCGCCGCACCTTGCCGGAAATGGACATGGCCTCGCTCTCCTGCGCCATCCAGAACCTGTGGCTGGCGGCGCGCGTGGAAGGGT
>NZ_WKFA01000095.1:0-9194 GCF_021605325.1 Pseudomonas sp. PA-7-1E | reverse complement strand
GTGACCGGCTGTTTCGGAACAGGCGGAAAATCGGTCACGTTGTTAGCGAAATGAGCGGTCACGCGTTAGCGAAATGGGCGGTCACGATGTACCGAAACGGGCGGTCACGATGGGCCGAAATACGCACGCAAGACACTTGCTGACTCATCATCGAGCTATGCTGGGTCGACATCAAGGAGTCCATGTAGATGCCCAGTGAATACTCGCTATCAGATGTGCTGGAAAGGATGTACCAAAATCAGCTCGCCCTTGAAGCTGCTCTCATGGAGCTGACCCTCCAGGTCGAAGCCCAGGGGCATGCGGAGGTCGGGGACAACGTTCGTGGCGCGCTCTACACAATTGGTGAGAACGCTGGTCATATCAAACAGGGTCTAGCCCGGCTCAAAAAGCTCCCATGAGGCAGCCACTGTTCGATTTTGATCTCAAACGCGTTTCCCGCACGCACTACATCACTGGCAAGGCCGCGATCAACTTTCCGCACGCTGGAAGCACTACAGGTGGGTGGCATTTTCTGTCCTACTTTGACCGAGAAGCAGGGGCGGCGAAGGTGTCCCTGGCAGGTATTCACTATCCAGACACCACCGGTTTTTTTGATCACGCGGGCGTCATTGACGTCACTGAACAACTAGCCAAGCTTGGTTGGTTTGCAGAGGGGCGACGACTCTTCATGGCGGATCACTACCGAGCAGCAGCGGACATGGTTGTGAAATGGGCCCTGAGTGAGTCCAGGCACTGCAATGTCGAGGTCGCTGAATGGTTTTCATCACCAGAGTGCAGGCAAGAGCTACTCATGCTTTTAGATTTAGGAAAACCGAAGCTTCTCGAAATGGGCAGACTGCAAAAAATGGAAGCCTGGCTAATCTCGCACTGATGTCAGCGCCGCCCTTATTTTCTAGCCGTATTCAGCTCCCGACACAGCCGGGAATGCCGCCTCGAATTTCGTCACTTAGTCTCAAGTGCTGCCTGGACAAACCGTCCAGAATCCCCAGAATCTGATCGTCATTGAGCGCAAATTTGGGCACAAACTCCATGCCGACCGGCAAGCTATCGTGAGGACACATCAGTGCTCCCTTACCCTCACCGAACTGCTGGCTGATGAAGGTTTTGAGGTTGCTTGGCGTTTTAGTGGCGTAGGCGCTTCGGAAGATCGACAGGTCGCAGAGGACACCTGCGAGCATTACCCAGGCGTGACCGTCCCACTTGGCGTCCACAAACTCTCCCTCGTAGGTTGCCCCTGGAATGTTCCCCCTGCATTCGAAAGCATACTGGCCGTTAATCAGCAGGTCTCCCAGGACGACAACTGCGGGTATCCCTTGAGATTTGAGAATTGCAGTGAAGCCAGCACTGACCATGACGCAAGAACCAAATGATGGAGGGATCGATTCGAGCGTTTGCCTAGCGGCACTAACGATCACATCAGGATCGGTAATTTGAAACTCCGCGTAATCGGTATAAGCCTGCGCGCCTCGGTCGCGGATGATAATGTCTACTAGAGTTGAAGGCACAAAGAGTCCTTGAGTATTTGACACCGGCTTGAAGGTATCTTTCATTGGGTTTTGGCAAAACTAGCCTTGCTGATTGCTTCAGCACAGGCGGAAAAATCTATGATGCTGACGACAGGCCGGAATTGCGACGGCGCTAATACCTGTAATCAACCCATAGATTGATACGATGCTTCACTGAGCGACTGCCAGCGCAGCACTCTCATCCTGATGTTGCACTGGGTTTGACGTATTTAAATCGAGCGTTGCCTGTTCTTGGATCGATAACACCTTAGCGAGCAACGTGTCGGTTGGCAGGTTGTCATATCGTTCCTCCAGCGTCTTACGCAAGCGCATCAGTCGCAGGTTAGCCGTGCCCACAAGTGCCCCATAAGTCGTTGCTCTGACTTGACCATATTTGCGCGAGTCATCACCTACAGTTTTCTCGGTACCCACTCCCGATGCAATTGACTGTCCGACCACCCAGGCCGTGACAAAGGGCGCGCCATTTACATATCCAGAATTAGCAATATCCTGCACATAACCGTCGGCCTGATTGACCTCGTCCCGCTTGATTTTGAATCCCCCTCTCTTCAGCTCGATCAGAAGGATGTTCTGCATCTGCGCGATGGTCGGGTCTTGCGGATCAAATCGCTCTATACCCACCAGCTGCACCATGCTGCGATCAGGCAAGACAACAACGTCTGGGCGTTTTTTCTCGTTCTGAAACGATGCGTCCCCGTCGCCCCATAGCTGTTTGGCTACGCTTCGCAATGTGGTGTTCGAACAGTATTCCACTGATTCGAACTCCGGGCCGAAAAGCCAGCGGGATCGCAGGATCAGTGGGTGGAGGGTGTGGAGCTCATCTGTGTTCGGATCCTCTGCCAGCCTAGCAATGGCCTCTATGACGCTCAGTCTGTCATCTATCTCATCCAACACGCGAAGTGCGTCTTTGACAGACCAATCAGCCAACAACGTATCGAGTCCCTCAACATCCTTTGTATCTAGGTTGGCGAGTTTATGAAGGAGCGCAGCCCCACTCTTGGACTTTTCCAGATTGATCACCGCTTTGACTGCTGTCGCCAAAAACTCCGGAGATACCATCGGATGCGCCTGAGCAACAGCTTTGGTAAATTCAGTGACTTCGAGCTGCGCCCCCTGGCCCAACGACTTGAGTTCAGCACGATTCTGGACAAGAGCGTCTTCTGAAGTGGACTCGACAACTTCTGCTGCTAACTCATCAGCAACCTGACTGATGTGGTCGGCTGTAGCCTGATACAACTCTTTTACTGCTGGCGTTGTACGAAATCCTGTCCAGTCCGCAAGTACGTGATCCTCGAAACCCAAAGTGTCGACGATGATCTTGTACCGTTTGGCGAATCGAGTTCGGCCATCGAAATTTGCTACCTGACCGATAGCCCATGTTGGATCACCGACAAGTCGATGATCTACCCAAAACGCAACGCCTTGATGAATCGATGAGTGATTCTGCTGAGTAGAATCAATAACGATCACCTTCGCCGTCCGCCCCTCACTGAGGGTCAGCGTGTGCGACCTGGCGTGCTGCTCAAGCTTTGCTAACGTCAGGGGGGTTCCATTAACTCGGATCTGAAATCCAGGATCGTGGATGAAGCGTGCTGCAAGAACGGTGATGATTTCTTCAAGGTCGGGCATTTTGCGATTGACTACAACCGACAACCTAGTGCCTTCACCCTCTCGCTCACTGAACTCTTCAGAGCGAACCACAAATGGACTCGGCCCTGATTCCGTACCCACGACAAATGTGCTGAGTATCCCATCTCGCCATGTTTCTACACGGTACTCATCCGCGAAACAGAGAAGTCCGTGGCGACCGACACCATTTCGGCCATAAGCTTTTCTGGCTTTACCATCCTTCCCTTTAGGAAACTCCACTTTCCAGCTTTGATGCTTCAGTCGGTTGTAGCGAAGCGTCATCCAACGCCGACTAAACTGTTTGGGCGTCATGCCATGACCATCGTCGATCACAGTCAAGGTGCCACCCAGTTCAGATGGAAGAAACAGTTCAACTAGACTTGCGCCTGCATCCCAAGCGTTCGCGACCAGCTCAGTAAGCGCCACCTGCGGTACATGGGCCACAGGCCCAAGCTCACGTAGAAGATAGTCCTCTTCAAACAAAGACAAACGACTAGATTCGTCGGACATGGACTTCCTCCTGGAAATTGCATAGCGCGGTTTGGGCTGGTAAGCGCAGTTTGTGCTGCTGATGCTACCTCAACGAATGGTGAGATGGGGAAGACTCGCACCCTCAGCGATCCAACTAACAATCCGGCGATTCAAGCTCCAATAAAGCGATATAGATGTGGACTCGAGAAGTGGAGCGCCTTGAAAACCGACTATGATGTCTCGGTGCATTGCCTAACAGGACGTCAAACAGCGCATGAATCTCCAGGCCCTTGGTGACAAGCTTCAACGCTACCGTATTCAGCTTCAGCGAACCGTTGACGAAGTCGCAGCTTTCACAGCAATCAACGTTGAGCGCCTGAGTAGTATCGAGAAAGGTGCGTTGGAGCCTACCGGAGACGAGGTGCTCATCCTTGCCGACTACTATCGATGCGACTTCAAATTCTTTATTTCAAACGAGCAGGTCGCCCCATTTGAGCAAACTGAAACGCTCTACCGGGCGCATGGCCGTGAGTTCTCGAAGGAAGATCGCTCTGCCATTCAAGAGTTTCTGTACATCTGCGAAACCGAAGAATTTTTAACCCAAGAACTCCGTGGTGCTGTCAGTACCTTTGCCTACACCCCACGGGGTAACTACTTCCTATCTCATGCCGAGGGCGCGGCAAAGGCATTTCGCCGGCAAATGGGTCATACAGACCGAGAGGTGCCCCGAGACATCTACTCCGAGTTTCGCTCAGTCGGTGTGCATGTGTTCCGGCGAAAGCTAGACAACTCCAAAATCTCAGGCCTCTTTGTGATGCACCCCGTCGCCGGCAAATGCATTTTAGTTAACTACACCGAGGACGTTTACCGACAGCGATTCAGTGCAGCGCACGAGATGGCTCACTGCATTTTTGATAGTGAAGAAGGAGCAAGCGTAACCATCCCGGGAGACAAAGACATCCGGGAGGTGCGGGCGAATAGGTTCGCCTCCTGTTACCTCATGCCTCCAGAAACGCTCAGCTTGCTTCCTGACCCAACTACTTGGTCTGAAGAGGAAGCTCAAGGATGGGCTAATAAGTTTCGAGTGAGCTGTGACGCCTTGGGTATAGCCTTGAAGGCCGCGAAGCGAGCCGACATTGATACCAGTCGACGAATCCGAGGTTACCGTGTTACTCGACAAGCCAAGATAGACCCCGAACTACCTGAGAGCCTCACCCTCCAGCAACGCGCGAGAAAAGTCGCTCTGCTCGAACGCGGTCTGTCCGACCATTACGTGAAGCTTTGCCTGGACGCACATAGCCAAGGCATCATCAGCCTCGGCAGGCTGGCCGAAGCTCTTCTCTGCGGCTATGGCGAACTGGCAGCACTTGCCTCTCTATATGGAAGGACAATACATGGCTATTGATCCATCGAAATTCCACAAGATCAATGTGGCCGACACCTGCTCGGTGTGGAACATTTTGTCTTCGCGCCGACTGTATGCGGCAGCTCAAGAAGCCAAGTGTGAGTTCTGCATGACTGGATTCGTCCTATACGAATGCCTGGTCAAGCCCCGCACAGCCGCCACCGAAGCAGACCTCGAGTTGAGAGAGCGCCTCAAGCAAGAGCAGACCAAGGGCAAATTCGCGTCCCATTCCTGCAGCATTGACGATCTCCAAGCCATCGCAGCCCTTGAAAGCCGAAAAAAACTCGGAAAAGGCGAGCTGTCGTCAATCGCCTTCGCAAGCAGAATCCGCCAAGCCTTCATCACTGATGATCGCAAGGCCAGAGCTCTCTCAGAAAGTGTTGCTCAAGCGATAACCCAGACAACGCCACACATGCATTCCTGGCTCATTTTCACCAATGTTCTTACAGATGCAGATCACCAGGTGGTTTTATCTCAACATATCGAAATGGGTGGCTCGCTGGCTACGCATCTGGAGACAGCTTACGGTATGGCGCTGCAGTGCCGGCTGAACATCCATGCTTCCAACAAGACACCAGATTTCGATGCCTTGCTTTGAAAAAGGCATACCGCAGAATGAGGGCGTTGAGGGCTGCGCCACTACTGCAGTAAGTGCGGGGAAAGATGGTGTTGGCCGTCTGACAATCGCAGAAACTGGCGAAGACTCGCACGCCCATTACCGTGCTGAAACGTCGCGATCACGTAGCGTGAATTCTCTGTGGTAAGTACCCAAAATCGGCCCTCGCGCTCCGCCTTAATCACGTCAGAAGTCCGGATCAGGTGACCGTCGCCGAACCGTCCATATTGGTCTTTGCGGTTGTGACCAAACACGACGCCTAATCCAGCACGAGCCTTTATGGATACTCCGCAGAGATAGGCTGTTATCGGTTTGTCGAAGCCTTGCGCCTGTGCTTTTAGGATTCGTGCAAGATCGAAATCTGTATGTCGTTTTCCATGAAGATTCACATCCACAGTGTTCAGCATAATTGCGCTCCTTTCGCAGCCAGTATGGCGTTACCAGGAAAACCACACGCAACCAACTGTGCTGGTATCGTGCAGGAATCTTGGTAAATCTCAGGCTGTACGAATCATGTTTGCGTGATAGATCGGACGAAGGTTGCTCAGCACATCAGTGTTGAAGCCAGGTTGGTGAGAGCTGTGGTATTTGGAGCCGGTCTCCACCTCTAGCAGGCACACAACACACTCGTTTTGGTCTTCACCAAGCGTCACTTTGGTCAGTTTCTCCATGCGCCAAACTCCCGTGCCATTCATGTGGGCAGGTGTGACTACTTGCACCTCTGTGATGATCGTCTCCGCGTCCTGGGAAATCAGCAGTTGCTGAAGCCGTGGTTCGCTGTCGATCATCAGAACCGCCTCTGAAATTCTGTCCTCGTACTTGGCCTGGACAGTTACGTGATACCAGTGATTACGAAGCACTTTGGATACCTGATGCCATTGGTACTGACCTTCACCAAACATACCTGGTAGACCGAGCATGTCGGCGTCGTGTGTTCTAAACATCGTATGTCCTTGGCCTGAACGGGCTCCGATATAGAGCGCAGTTAAAAGAGGGAGAAAACGTCTTTCAGGCTCGCGAGCTGTTCATGACCAGGGCCAATCAACACGTAAATAGAGTTTCTGGTCTCGAACGCAACACCGTCGTGGAGACCTGTGCACATGCTTGAACGAACCCAATCGCCGCGTTCGAAACGACCTTGGCTGTCCTCTGCCACGTTGTGAGCAAACAGGATCATCGGGAGCTGGCCCGCTGCTTGGCATTTGAAGAGTTCGTCGCGGGTGACTTCAATGCGAAATATTGTCCAGTCTCGAACCAAGCAGTAAGGCTTTTCGGGAAAACGTTGGTTCGCCAGCGCTCGTGCATCAGAGCTGCTCGACAGGCCTTCCAGTGGTGTACGTGGCCCCTTCATAAAGTCGGGTTCTACGACGCTAGCCATAAGGCTTCCCCTCAGTAATTACCATCAAATTGACAATTCAACTCTCTCTGCCCGCCGTTCACGATGGCTTGGCTGATCCACGACAGGGCTGCTTTTTCGTGGCCGTGGCGCATGGGTAAAGCTATTAAACCTCTAGATAAGCCCCAAGGCAATCATAACGAACCTGATTGGGCGTGTTATGAAGCGACTGGGTGTGGCTTTATCCTCAGATTTGGTTGGGGAAAATACCGATGGATGCGGCAGAAGCACTGGCTGTCGTGGTTCGTGGAATTCGCAGAGGCCAAGGTCTGTCCCAAGAGGACATCAACAATCTTGGGCGCTCTCATTTCAGCCGTATAGAGCGCGGAGAAGTCAGTATTGGACTCGACGTCCTGGTGAGGCTCGCCGGGATCCTAGACCTCGATCCGGCTACGCTCCTGCTGATGGCGACCTCCATGCAAAATCACGAGTCATTCAAGGACGGTCAGAAACGTCTTACGAAGCAACTCGCAAGAATTAGGAAGGCAGGGATCGATCTTGAGATTGAGTCGCAGGCTCGAACTGGAAAGCCACGTCCTGGGCGGCCAGCTCGTCCTGATGCGGCTAGAAATACCATTGAGGCCAATCGATTGAAGCAGTGGGGAATTTCTGTTGCTGAGATCGCGGAAAGGTTGGGGCTTTCTGAAGCGACTGTTCGTAGGTATTTGAAAACAACCAAGCCCGAACAGCCGTGACTTCTGGATGACCAGCACCAGGCTGAAAATGTCCCAAGAAGGTTTGCTGTGGAAGAGTGCTCTGCAACACCTTGGCCCGTAGGGCTTCATCACATCGTTGTCGAACTATGGACAAAGGCAGAGCCGCGAGCACGCGCAACCGTCGAGTACCTGGAAAGTCTTCACATTAGCAATGACGTGCTGAATATACTGAGAATTGCCCAAGCATCTGTCGGTGCGGTAGTACCTTACAGGCCACTAGAGCCAGACAGGATCGCGATCTATTCGGCTCACGCGGAGCATCTCGCCGACAAGTTGTTGAAGGCCATGCCAGTCGAAAAGCTGCCGCCCAGCTTGAAGGGGGCCAGGCTCGAGGTCGATCTAGGAATGTAGGTCGAGCAACGGGTGATTCATACATACTTCCAGAGGACACGCTGGAGCAGCCATCCTAGTAGAATTCGTCGAGCTGATTACGGCCCCCTTTGAGATGTTCTATGAACTCTGAATTAACTGAAGAAGAAATGCGTCGTGCGTTATTCGGTACGCCTCAGTCCGAGGAGCAGATGTCTGCTCCTGTAGTAGAGGAGCCAGTGGAAGAAGTTGTGCTCGCGAAACCGGTGGTCGCTCCAGCAGCCAAGAAGAAAGTAGCGAAAGCATTCACGCCCAGGTTGAGGGTCACGTTACGCGTTGGAAACGAGTTTGAAGGGAAAATGGTCGAGTTGATTCACGAGGCTGATACGTTGAGCTCATTGCTTGCTGAGCAGGAGGCTGTGAAGGCTGCTAGGAAGAAGTACAAGTACGTGGAAGTGGTATCGGTTAAATCCATGTAAATGCGCCAAATGACCTAATCGTGCAAAGGGTCGGCCCGTACATGGATCATTGATCAAACATCTTGCATGGCTAAAGGGCCTTCAGATCGCTTACATGCAACTGCTCTTGATGCCTCTTGATGCCATTGGCGCTGATGCTATAGGATCAGATCAGGAGATGGCATTCCTCCTTTAACCGCCTTCGTGCTGATGATGCCTACGTGAACCCTGGACAGGGTGCGTAGGTGCGTCTCCCTGTCCTCCATTTTAGGACAGGCTATGATCTTACCCTCCGAGTTTCCCTTTTCTTTCAGCGCGAGCCGCTTGCGAGTTAGTCCACTCAGGTCTGATGAGGTGGGCTCGCCATGCTGAAGTCATTAATGGTCATCGCCGTTGGCGCTTCACTTGGAGCCTGGTTGCGCTGGATATTGGGCATGAAACTGAATGCTCTGTTTCCTACGATTCCTCCAGGTACTGTGGTCGCGAACATGGTTGGGGGCTACATCATCGGCCTGGCCATCGCCTTCTTGGCCGCTTCCCCGTATGCGTACGGCCAAGTCATCTACCCAGCCCTGCAAAGCCAAGACATGGTGTGCACTTACATTTAAGTGGGCACCAGTTCTAGCCTTTTAAGCGGGTATTTCATGCAGCCAACACGCCGTTCCTAT
>NZ_WKFA01000094.1:0-9301 GCF_021605325.1 Pseudomonas sp. PA-7-1E | reverse complement strand
TGCGGGTTTGTTTGCGCTTACCGGCGTACTCGGCGTCAGCGAAGGTCATCTGCTTCATGGGGAAACTCAGCGGGTGGAATCCGGGTATTTTGCCAAAATCTGGAAGTCTTCTTCAGAGTTTCCTTAGGTCGATTGCTGCCTCTACTGTTCCCGATCTGACGTCTTACAATGCGCGCCTTTTCTATGGCCCTTGCTTCCTTCATGACACGCTTCCTGACCCTAGCTCTCTTCCTACTCTTCTCCCTCACCGCTCTAGCTGAGCGACCACCCACCTTCACAGCTGCCAAGGTAGTGGCCAAGCAGAAGGTCTTTTTCGATCGTGCGCAAAGCCCAGATGGCGAGCTCTATTGCGGCTGCAAGTGGGAATGGACTGGGAAATCAGGCGGTAGGATCAATCCGGAGTCCTGCGGGTATGAAACCCGCAAGCAGCAGACCCGGGCTGACCGAATGGAATGGGAGCACATTGTGCCTGCCTGGGTGTTCGGACATCAGCGCCAGTGTTGGCAGAGTGGAGGGAGGGAAAAATGCGTAGCAGATGACCCTGTATTCAGGGCCATGGAAGCAGATCTTTTCAACCTCTATCCCTCAGTAGGCGAAGTGAACGGCGACCGCAGCCATTATCAATACGGTATGGTTAACGGTAATGCCCCACAATACGGCGCTTGTACCACTAAGGTGGACTTTCGTGGGCGCGCGGTAGAGCCTAGGGATGCTGTTAAGGGCCTTGTCGCGCGGGCGACTTTCTACATGTATGACCGCTATGGCTTGTCCATGTCTCGTAAGCAGCAGCAACTGCTGATGGCCTGGGATCGACAGCATCCGGTCTCTGCTTGGGAGAAAAGTTGGGAAAGCCGAACAGCGGCGGTGATGGGCCACGGCAATCCATTTGTAACCGGTGAGCGCTCGTGGACCTTGGGCCACAAGCCCTCACGCGAAGGTATCGTCACGCAGTTGGTAACTCACAAGGGGGCGCCATTAGCGCCTCAACCATTAGCAGTCAGTGGAGACATAGTCGGCAATCGCAACAGCCACGTCTACCACCTGCCCCAAGGCTGTCCAGGCTACATTCAGGTGAGCACCAAAAACCGCGTTCACTTCAGTAGTGAGGCTGAGGCGCAAGCTGCTGGCTATCGAAAGGCCGGCAACTGCCGCTGAAAGTGATTGTGTCGTGGTCAATTTTTCATGGACATGCTGCCGAAGCTTAAATACCAGCCCAAGCGCATCACTCCAATGCCATGCGCATCCACTTCGGCATTTTGCAGGCCATCAATTTGACTAGGTCATCAGGCCTGAGCTCCTTCCTGATCGCTGCTAAGCATTCCGGAGTGGCGCCGTCTTTACCGAGATAAAATAGCGCACTGATAGCCATTCCCACCTCAGTCCCGGCATGCTGCATGACCATAGGTGCAGCATGTATCAGCCGGACTTCAGCTTTCCCTATGAATACTGATCGGCTGGCTCCGTTGGTGTAATAGATTGGAATGAGCGGCATCTGGGTGCTCAGCCCAAATTTCCTGACTGCATTGGCACCATGGATCTGTAGAGACAGACGCTTCTGCCTGGCAATCAGGCTAATCAATTGCCAGGGATTGGGACGAGCCCTTGCAACGTATTGTCCGACTGGGTCAATTTCCCATCAGCGACAACACTTCAAGCTGTCCATCGACGACCTGTGCCATGATTGGAAACGCGACGAGTGTCTTGAGATGAGGTTGGCTTTGGTTTGTCAAGGCTGTCCCCAGCACGTTTCCTGCGTTGCCGGCGGCGACCACTCCATTCCCTCTTCGAGGATCGGATGGCTTTCGCTCACGACGATCAACGGTTTGTTCCGATTCTCCAGCGCGAACATGGCGATGGAGCCTTCGACGTCCGTCACCGGCACCGCCCCCTGTGGGTCAAGCCTGCCAACCCAGACATATTGCCGGGTCTCCAAACATGCAAGGTAATACGAAATACCCATGTTTCCTCCGAATTCGAATAAAGTCCTTTGCTGCGCCAATCCGGAACGGGAGGCGGTACTGCCGCAAAAATCAAAGGCAGCGTGACACGCTCACACGACAACTACCTTGAAAAACGCCGGTTTGAGCAGTCCGGCATTTCGGATTAGGCCCACCAGGCTTCGTGCTGTGTAGGCCCCCGGCTGAAACCAAATATGTAAATCAGGTCGCCCTCCTCGTAGGTTCTTACTAGCTGTCGATAGCCTTCGAGGATGTTTTTTGAAAGCCCCACTCCGAATGTGCCTCCGCTGAGGCGGTCGTACCATGCCGTACCAACTCCTTTGTCGTACCACTTGTCCTGAGTTGTACCGCCCTTGTCTGTGGCGAGAATGGAAGAATGCAGCTTCCATACATTGGTGCTTTTACTATCTTTAGATTTCGGTTTTTACGTCCGGTGTATTCCAGGTTCCGTCAAAAGAGATGATGATTTTTTTGGACATGTCCTTTCTCCAACGTCAGTAGCTCTGACTGCTGTTCGAAATTTTCTAAGCATGGTCCTGCTTTCGCAGGTGAGGATAAAAAACTAGGAATGTGCAGTGGAGGAGGCTTTCGCAAGAATGTGCTATCTACGGACTTTTCATTCTGGCCAAAAGACCGAATTCCTTTCCTTTATGAGCTGACTCTGAGTCTTTTGCCCATTCGCAGGTGTCGTCCTCAATAGGAAACTGTAGTCCCCATTTTGCAGGCGTGCTCCACCATGAAATCTGCGCGGATGCATAAGGAGCTAGCTCGCCAGCATCCGCTTCTGGCCGATTCTGTTGAAAAAGTCGGCTTCATCGACCCTGACAGAAAAGTGCGCGTGTGAGGTTGAAATCTGCGTTGTGCGCAGGTGGTTCAGGGCTCAGTTTTGACGTGGCAGCGTGCAAAGAAGGTGTTTTTGCCGCTCAATTTACTGCTCGCCGGGCCGTGTCGACTTTTTCAACACAATCGGCCGCTTCCTGCCTGTCGCCACCATCGGGATTGGGTCCAGGCAGGGTAAACCGTTTTTGAGCGCCGACCACCCGCCACACACTAACCTCACGCGCTGTATCAAGCCGGGAGGCCAAATTCAATCGCATGAATAGTCTGCAGTACGGCACACTTGCCAGCCTCTGTGACCAGCAGATCGACCGGTCGCTCATTGGCAAGTACCATATTCGGTGATGTCAGCCAGCAGAGCGCGCCGTCCAAGTTGCCTTCATGGAGTTCTAATAGTGCATCCACAGTCTCGACGAGACGGCAAAAGACCTCACCTGCCCGCGTAGGCATCGTGACATGTCGTGAGGATGTACCGATCCATTTTGTCACCTGTGAGAGCGGCAACCCAAGCTCCCGCGCCAGGTCGGTAGCCAGTGATACTGGCAGCCCCGTCAGCAGAGCCTGATGCAGCCGATAATGAGCTTTCGGAAGACCCAGCTTATCGTAGAGTTTGTCCATGCTGCCTCCGGGATAGCGATTCTAGCCCGCACCATCAAATACCAAAATCTGCGCGCCCAGACTCAGCTATCGCTCCAGAAATCGCCACGTCGCACCAGGCCGAACTCATCCTCTGCAGTGCTGGGCTCCTCGTCGAACATGGTGTTGACCATGCGTTCCCGACGTAGAGCGCTCAGCGTGCGGAAAAAGCAAGGCTCGCAAAGATAAACCTCATAACGCTCGCCATCATGCTTGGAACCATACCCCCAGTGGGCCTGAAGGGTTCCAAACTGTTGGCCATAGCCCTCCACACGAGTGCTCTGGCAGCAGACATCGCAGGTGATGTCTGCGACCGTTTCAGCCGGCTGAGTAACTACGTGCTTCACGATCAGTACCCCCTGCGGCGGTCGAGCAGGGGCACTTGCTCGCCATCCAAAAGCTTCAGAATCGCTTCATTGCTACAAATTTCCTTAACTCGGCCAAGAAAATCTTCGCTTTTGAGAAGATGAGCAATTTTTTCTTGGCTCATGGATCTCTGTACGGCCATCATCGCGCAATAGAGCACGCAGCAGAAGAGGGAAATGGGGCAGGCCCAACGCAGCCGATCGCATGTGCATGAAAACTTAATCATTCAAACAGTCGCTTACAGACCAAATGAATGAATTTCCTTACGTTGGCATACCCCCCTGGCGCGGCTGCCGGCGCAGCGAGCGCGGGAAATTGCAGACCTGCCACTGCATCGGCGGCAAGCGGTGTAATGGCGCAAGATGGCTCTCGCAACACATACCCAAATTGCACCGACTGACGGCGACCACTGATTGCACGGCTGCCAATCGCCAAAACTGACATTAGACGAGCGGCTTTGGTCGTCCGCTCCAACTCTATCAGCGAGGTACCGGCAGCGGGTTGTCGGTGCTAAGGCTGCCGGCCCAGGCCTGAACTGTTTGGTGATCAATCACGCGGCCGGCGTCCACATCGGCCAGGGCCTCGAGGGTCAGGCGGCTGCGCTCTTCTGCCTGATCAATCCAAGCCGCCAAGGCTTGCTTGACAATCCAGTCCTTGGAGCGACCCACACGCTCGGCCAACTGATCGACTTTCTTAGCCAACTGCACTGGGACGTGAGCCGTGATGACCCGGGTTTCAATTGGGCAAGTCATGATGAGTTACTCCTAGGCTACGAAGCGCTGCGGATTTCCGTGAGAGATTGTCGTCCATTATGGCCGGTCGCTCGGTTACCGCCGAGCCGATGGTACCTTTGCTGCCGAGCAATGCTTCAAGATTGCGTATTACGGCCCATCGCACCGCCACCTCGGCCTCGGCTTTGTCCTGGGGCTTACGCGGCCGCGTCGGCAGCATCACCGTGTCCTAATGCCGGGCACACTCCAGCGCGGCCCGGTTCAAGCCCGGCTCGTAGCGATCGAGATGGGCAATCAGCGCGCGCGGGTTGTCGGGCACCACCATCTCGCTGACGCCGCCAATGTAGCTGAACGCCTGACCCATCGCAGTCAGCCAGTCCACCTGGGTTTCACCGAGCGTGGCGCAGGCATGGGTGTAGCTCTATACCCCCAGCGTCGCGACGAAGATATGCGCCCGGCTGATCTCGCCAGTGGCCGGGTCGATCACCGGTAGCGTCGGGCCGGCGTAGTCGATGAACAGCTTCTCGCCGGCCCGGTGCTGTTGGCGCATTGAGCGCGAGGGTGCTGGCGTAGCGACGGTAATGCTCGACGATCTGGGTGTAGCAGTAGGTCGGCTACTCGGGATGGGAAGCGACGTACTCCTCCCACAGCAGTTGCAAGGTGACGCCTTTGCGCCGCAGTTCGCGGTGGATGCCGATCACGTCCGGCAGCACCCGCTCGCCGCGGGTCTGGCGCAGTTTGGCAGCAGGCAGCAGCGCCGCTGCCAGCGCCACCTCAACGAGCGCGTTTGATATTTCACATGGCTACTCGCTGCGCCACCATCCTCTACTCCCTGAAATCGGGCGATGGTGACGGTCGCGTCAGGTCATGCGCAACGGGGTGGAAGCGTTTCGCTAAGCAGTGACCGACGATGTCGGTAGATCGTGACCGCCTGTTTCGGAGCAGGCTGGAAATCGGTCGCGTTGATAGCGAAATGAGCGGTCACGCGTTAACGAAATGGCCGGTCACGATCTACCGAAACGACCGGTCACGATGGACCTAAATACGCAGGCAGGCACAAAAACCCGCCGAGGCGGGTGGGGAATAGGGAGCAACTCGGGTTATGTCACCGAATGCAGGTGCACCTCCTCCACGGCATCCAGCCGGGTGGGCTGTGGGACATCTACCAGTTCGTCGATCAGTGCCCATTGCCGGTCCAACTCGTGGCTCACGGCCTCCATCCTGACAATCATCCGCCTACCCGCACCGCGCACATCTGGGTCAGCGCTGCGCAGCAGATCGAACGACAGCGAGGTCATCGCGGCTGTCAGGTGGGTGATGCTTCGTGCGGTGTGGGCGATGAGCTCGGCGAGTTGTTTTTCTTTCAAGGTCATATGACCATCCATGCCGCGGCGATCAAACCGGGTCACCGACAAGATCCGCCTGGCCAGTGCCGCCCTGACAGCCGGGCTTGGGCGACCACCGAAGCACGGCCGTATTAGCTTCCGGGTTGATGGTCACCTGCCGTATCAGGCAATCGTCAAGCACTGCTGCGGCCTCGATCTTGTTCGGTGCCCAGTTACTGACGTTCAACAGGTAGGTTTGCGCTTCCAGATCCTCGCCTTCCTCATGCCGCAGCAGACCGGCCACCGCTTCGGTGCACAGCTTCAGTTGCAGATGGCAGCGGATCTCCACGGCGACATCGCCATGCGGAACATGTTCATTCCTGGTACGCCAACCACCCCAGACCACAGCTTCGCCGGCGTGTTCGATAACTAATTTGGGGGGCAAATAAAGGGTGCCCAGAGGCAAATCGGTTGCTGGCGATGCCAACTGCAGGGTTATATAGCTGGAGGTTAGGGCAGTCGAGAGACAAAGCAGCACTACTTTGAGGGGGCGCATAGGGACTCCTGTCGTACGCGGTTGCCGTCATTGGCTCTGCAAGCGTAGCAGCAATATCGAATGCGGCTAAACGTCCGCGCGCGAGCAGACTGCAGGGGGCAGGCAGGTGGAGTGGATCGCTGCGGGTGTTGACCTGCTTATGGTTCTGGTGGGGCTATGGGTTGAATCAACTCAGATGAGTCGTGCTTCACGTTGCCCACGGCTTTGCTGACTGGGTGCCAGGTGAAGGCGTCTGCGGTCAGCCCTTGCGTTTGCGCCAGCTCCTCGGCCTGGGCGGAGGTTAGGTCCGGGTCTATCCAGCGGCGGGCTGCATCCGGCGGCAGCACTACCGGCTGGCGATCATGGATGGCCAGCATGTCGCCGTCGCTGGGCTGGGTGATGATCACCAGGCCATCGCCCTCTCTCTCCTCGCCATCGTCTATCGGGTACTGCCCCAGCGCGGCAAAGAACATTGGCGCGCCGCGCTTGAGCTTGATGAAGTAGGGCTGCTTCTTCAGCGGGCCTGCGTCGTCCTTCACCCACTCATACCAACCGTCGGCCATGACTAGGGCACGATGGGGCCAGATTGCCCTGAAGTATTTGCCGCTGGCTACCGTCTCTACCCGGGCGTTGATCGCCGGTGGCAGGTTGGCCTTGGCCCAGTGCGGCGCCCATCCCCACCTCACCGCGCCAAGCTGAATGCCGCGAGCCTCGCCGTGCAGCATGTGCACCTTGGTGCTCGGCGCCACGTTGTAGCGGGCGATGGGCACGTTGTCGTATCCGCTGATTACGTCTTGCTCGGCGTTCAGCTCGGCCAGGTAGTCCGCCAGGCCTTGGTACTGGGCGAAGCGTCCGCACATGGTTGCCTCCATTGGTCGCTCTACTCAGCATGACATTGACCGGGCGCCTGTCAATTGCTCTACTGTTTATCCGTACAGTAATATTTTGCAGGTATCCCCTCCATGGCCACCGCGACGATTCTCGGCGCCGTGGGCGGCTCCGATATCGAGCTGCCCTTTTTTTCCTCTCGCGTTCCTGCCGGCTTCCCCAGCCCGGCGCAGGATCATCTGGAGCAAAAGCTTTCTCTCGACGAGTTGCTGGAAATCGATGCGCCACACACCTTCCTGGTGCGGGCCGACGGCGAGAGCATGATCGGCGCCGGCATCTTCGATGGCGATGTGCTGGTGGTGAGCCGCGCGCTACGGGCGGGCAGTGGCGATATCGTCATCGCGGCGATCAACGGCGACACCTTCGTGAAGCGCCTGAGCATGGACGGCAAGCTGATTGTGCTGCGCTCGGAGAACCCGGCGTTTGCCCCGCGCTTCATCATGGAGGGCGATGAGCTGCTGATCTGGGGCGTGGTCACGGCTAGCATCCACCGGCATCGCTGTCATGCCTGAGCTCGCCATCGCGCTGATCGACTGCAACAGCTTCTATGCCAGTTGCGAGCGGGTGTTTCGCCCGGACCTGCTGCGCACGCCCATCGTGGTGCTCTCCAACAACGACGGCTGCGTGATCGCCCGTTCGGCCGACGCCAAGCCCTTTGTGAAGATGGGCGAGCCGTACTTTCAGATCAAGCACAAGCTCCGCCAGCACGGCATCGTCGCGTTCTCCAGCAATTACGCGCTGTATGGCGACATGAGCGAACGGGTGATGACGGTGATTGAGGGCATGGTGCCGGCGGTGGAGGTGTACAGCATCGATAAGAGTAAGATGCATACTATGGACGTCCAAAGTTAGATGACTCAACCATAGACATTGACGCTTGTTCTTACAGAGATTTCGCTTGGCTACCGTCGAACACATTCACTTCATTCCACATGACCCTTCTGTCAAAGACCGTCTGGTTACCTACTCGTTTAATAGCTCACGCGTAGTGATCGAAGGGCTACCACAAATATTCTGGGAAGACGGTTCGCCCTGGAGAGAGGCCAACCTCTGGGCTATGGAGAGAGTCACCAATGGCGAGGCAATTCTAAAGACCGTTTCGAGCAACCTTAACGGGCTGCTGAACTACGCGAAGTTCTTGGAGAGTCGCATGCTTCAGTGGTTTGAGTTTCCGTCTCGAAAAGCAGATCGGTGTCTCGTCCAGTACCGTGGGGCGCTTATCAAGGCGCGAGATGCTGGTCATATCAGCCCTGCCACGGCTTCCGAGTACATGCGTAACTGCATCAGCTTCTACAGATGGGTTAAGAGGCGTGGTCTTTTATCCCCACGATTGCCGCTGTGGCAAGACAAGCGCTTTCTCATCAAATACTTCGATCAGGTCGGCTTCGAGCGAACCCTGGCTGGCACTACTACCGATTTGGGTATTCCCAACCGCAAACGCATTGGGATCACTTTGGAAGGTGGGCTACTTCCTGTGTCGCCTTCTGATCGCGACATCATTCTCGATTTCGCAAAGCGTAATGCATCACCTGAGCTTTACCTGATGCTAGCCCTAGGTTTTTTCACGGGTATGCGACTGGGAACGATCTGTGACCTTCGTATCGATACTTTGGAGCGCGCCATACCCGATCCGTCTGCTAAAGGTCTGCTTCGGATATCACTAGGACCAGGTGCGTCCCCGCCTGTGCATACCAAATTTGGAGTGACTGGCCAGGTATGGATTCCTGAATCTTTGTGTTCAGAAGTATTGGAATACGCCAAGGATCTTCGCAGATTGACTCGTGAGGTATCTGCTGCGGGTGAGAATCGAAACCTAGTGTTCTTGACTCGCTTCGGAAACCACTTCGGTCGGCACAACAGTGATCAGTCTTCGGCCGTAAATGTTGAGATGTCATCGTTTAGGGATGGTCTGAAGTAGTTGTGTATTTCTGGCTGACTTCAGCCCCTGCCGATTTTAAAAGCGGCAAATCGATCAAAAACGCTCAGATCACCCGCTTATTTCTGTGTTTTTAGCCGCCGCGAGCA
>NZ_WKFA01000093.1:0-11386 GCF_021605325.1 Pseudomonas sp. PA-7-1E | reverse complement strand
TGATCGCCGCACGCTTGAGGTAGCTCTCGATGGTGTTGACCTTCAACGCCAATTGCTCGGCCAACTCCGGCGCGGTGCGCCCGGCCAGCAGGCCTACGCACACTTCCAGTTCACGGTTGGACAAGGTAAGCCCCGATTGCACCAGGCGCTCCTGGATGCGTCGGCGCAAGGTGTCGATGCCCTGGGGTTGAGGCACTGCGCACGGGCTGTCCGGGAGCGATGGCTGCAGCGCGGTGATGTGTTGATCGTTCCCTCACTCCGCGTGGGAACGCCGCCATGGACGCTCTGCGTCCACGGTGACGCAGAGCGTCACGGGATTTATTCCCTCGCGGAGCGTGGGAACGATCTTAGTCTTCGGTCGAGTACATCCACCGCAACAACGAGTGCCGTCCGCTGATCCCCAACTTGATCGCCGCACGCTTGAGGTAGCTCTCGATGGTGTTGACCTTCAACGCCAATTGCTCGGCCAACTCCGGCGCGGTGCGCCCGGCCAGCAGGCCTACGCACACTTCCAGTTCACGGTTGGACAAGGTCAGCCCCGATTGCAGCAGGCGCTCCTGGATGCGTCGGCGCAAGGTGTCGATGCCCTGGGGTTGAGGCACTGCGCACGGGCTGTCCGGGAGCGATGGCTGCAGCGCGGTGATGTGTTTTTCCACCATGGGCAGCAACAGCGTGGAGAAGTCCTGGAGCATGCTGCGCTCTTGCGCAGAAAAGCTGTCGGACGGGTGCGAGCGATACACCGACAGCACATAGCGCACATCGTCCTTGCGGCGCGTGAGGTGCAGTTGTGCGGCGAGTTGCTCGCTGCCCAGGGCCGCCGCCGAATCGGTGTACACCGGGCTGATCTTGCGGCGGCCAAGGCCTTCGCGGCTGACTTGCAATTGGGTGATATGGGTGGCGTCCACTGCCAATTGGGTGAGGATCAGGTCATGCAGCATGCGTGGGAAATGGCGGCTGCCGGTGCTGGCGATGACCTTGCCTATCTGTGGGAACAGGTGTGAGTTCATCAATTCGTCCATGAGTTTCGTGCAGGTATCGGGCCTTATAGCGACGGGGGTTAAGAAGGTAACTAATGTGAATAACCTGCAGTGATAGTGCGTCCCGCCGCTGACATGCTAGTACAGCCTGGCTAAAGGAGGGGGATCCAATCTGCGAAAAAAAAACATTAAACAGGCAGAGCGGCAGTCGGATCCTTCCGACCGCCGCCCAGGCACCGCATAACCCATGGGGTTGGACGCTATTTCATCGCATACGCCGCTGTCGCAATGGGCCGCAGGTTGGCAGCTCTGCACTTGGCCAGGGCCTGATGGATATCGGCCAGCAGGTCGGCAACGTCTTCAAGCCCCACCGACAAACGCACCAGCCCCTCGCTGATACCGTGCTGCGCCCGTTGTTCGGGCGTGTAGGTGGAGTGGGTCATGCTTGCCGGGTGTTGGGCCAGTGATTCGGCATCTCCCAGGCTGACTGCGCGGGTGAACAGTTGCAGTGCGTTCATGAAGCGCTGGCCGGTTTCGAGGCCGCCCTTGAGTTCAAAGGCGATCATGCCGCCGGGCAGTTTCATTTGCCGGTTTGCCAGTTCGTATTGTGGGAAAGAACGCAGACCGGGGTAGGTTACCCACTGCACCGCAGGGTGCGCCTGCAGCGCCTCGGCCACCGCTTGGGCGTTGCTGCAATGGCGGTCCATGCGCAGGCCCAGGGTCTTGAGGCCGCGCATCAGCAATGCGGCGTCTTGGGGCGACATCACCGCGCCGGTCAGGTCCTTGAGCCCTTGCAGGCGAATGCGCTGCGCCAGGGCCTGGTTGCTCACCGCGATGCCTGCGGTGATGTCGCCGTGGCCACTGAGGTATTTGGTGGCCGAGTGCACCACCACATCGGCGCCCAGTTCCAGGGGACGTTGCAGATAGGGGGTGCAATAAGTGTTATCGACCACCACGGTGACATTCGGCTGCTGATGGGCCAGTTCGGCCACGACGGCGATGTCGATCAGGCGCAGGTTGGGGTTGGCCGGGGTCTCGCAGTAGAGCATGCGGGTGGCCGGGGAGAACGCTGCTTGCAGGGCGGTGAGGTCGGTCAGGTCGACATGCCGCACCTTGATGCCGAATTCGCTCAGGCCGTGGTGCAGCAGGGCGAACGTACAACCATAGAGCGTCTGGCTGACGATGATCTCGTCGCCCGGGCGCAACAGAGTCCAGAACGTCGCGGCAATCGCGCCCATGCCGGAGCTGAACGCCACGGCGGCCTCGCCGTTTTCCAGGCTGGCCATGCGTGACTCCAGCAGGGCCAGGGTCGGGTTGGAAATGCGCGTATAGAAGTGGCCGCTGGCTTCGCCGGCAAAGCAGGCGGCGCCGTATTCGACGGTGGGAAAGGCGAAGGTCGCAGACAGATAGATCGGCGGGACGAGTGCGCCGTGGTGGTCCTGGGCGTCATAGCCGTGGTGTATGGCACGGGTGGAAAAGCCGAATGTGGTGTGTTTATTGTGCATGTCGGGCGCTCCTTATTTCCTACAATGCTATGCTCATAACCACGGATGAACCTTGCAAAAAAGCCCGGAAAAACCTGCGTTTGTGGATCAAACACCGATAAAAATAATGATTAGAGGCACGTTATGCCCATCAAGCTGGACCGCACCGATAAAGCCCTTTTGAACGCGTTGCAGGGCAATGCCCGCCTGACCGTGGCCGAGTTGGCCGAGCGGGTGGCGCTCACCACTTCACCGTGCTGGCGTCGGGTGCGCACCCTGGAAGAAAGTGGGGTGATCAGTGGCTACCAGGCGATTCTCTCGCCCAAGGCACTGGGCTACGGGGTGACCGCGTTCGTCAGCATCATGATGGAAAGCCACACCCAGGAAATTGCCCGGGCGTTCGAGCAACGTCTGTTGGCCATCCCAGAAATTGTGGCGTGCCATAACGTCTCTGGGCGCTATGATTTTTTGCTGGAAGTGGTGGCCAAGGACCTGGAATCGTTCGGTGAATTTGCCCGAGAGGTCTTGCAGACCTTGCCTTGCGTCAAGGAGATCTATTCGAGTTTTTCCTACAAGTCGGTAAGGCCGCTGCGGGTAATTCCGCTGCCGGGTTGAGGCACGGCTTAGCGCTTCAGTCGACATCGTGTGGATACCCAGGCAAATCGAAGACGAAAAAAAACCGGCTGATCAGGCCGGTTTGGGGTGTCCCGCCAACAGTGCGGGGTTATACGTGGGTGCTCAGCAGACGCTCGGCACCACCTTCAGCCAGGCCACGTTCCTGCAGACGATCAGCACCGCCTTCAGCCAGGCCACGTTCCTGCAGGCGCTCGGCACCACCTTCAGCCAGGCCACGTTCCTGCAGACGCTCGGCACCGCCTTCAGCCAGGCCACGTTCCTGCAGACGATCGGCACCGCCTTCAGCCAGGCCACGTTCCTGCAGACGATCAGCACCGCCTTCAGCCAAACCACGTTCTTGCAGACGATCCGCGCCACCTTCGGCAACACGGGTTTCTATCAGGCGATCCGCGCCGCCTTCAGCGACAACCGGGTGGGCAAAAGCGTTTGCAGCGAGTACCGAGAAAGCGAGGCTAAGCAAGAGTTGGCGTTTCATGATGATGTGCTCCGAGTGTTTTAGTTGGGTGCCGTTTGGCATGGGTTTGATGTTACGCGTTGCATTTTTTTAGAGAACTTCATTGCGCTGATGGTGACTATCGATGCCAACGATGGTCCCGCTGGCGGGACCATCACTGCGGCCGTCATGGCATTTGCGGCAGTTCGTTGGGGCGCAGGTCAAACACCAGTACTTCAGCGTCTTCGCCGTGGCTCAGGCGGATCTGGCGTTCGTCCCGTACGCGTACACCGTCGCCTTCCTGCAAGCGCTGGCCGTTGAGTTCAACGCTGCCGCGCGCCACATGGATGTAGGCGTAGCGATCCGGTGCCAGCTCCAGGCGGGCACTTTCGTCAGCGTCGAACAGCCCGGCATACACCCGTGCGTCCTGGCGCACTTTCAGCGAACCGTTGGCGCCCTCCGGCGAGATGATCAACTGCAAGCGCCCACGTTTTTGCGCTTCTGTGAAGTGCTCCTGCTGATAGCGCGGCTTGGCGCCTGCTTCGTTGGGCACGATCCAGATTTGCAGGAAGTGCACGCCATGACGCTGGCTGTGGTTGAACTCACTGTGGGCTACGCCGCTGCCCGCGCTCATCAGTTGCACATCGCCGGGGCGGATCACCGAGCCGGTGCCCAGGGTGTCCTTGTGTTCCAGCGCGCCTTCGAGCACGTAGGAGAAGATCTCCATGTCACGGTGCGGGTGCTGGCCGAAGCCTTTGCCTGCGGCGACGCGGTCGTCGTTGATCACCAGCAGGTCGGAAAAACCCTGTTCCTTGGGGTTCCAGTAGTTGGCGAAAGAGAAGGTGTGGAACGACTTCAACCAACCGTGATTGGCGGCGCCGCGTTCGGAAGCTTTGCGAAGGGTCAGCATGGGTTCAGTCCTCAAGTGAGCGCGGGCTGCGAGATGCAGAGCGCTTGCGTTGAGAAGAAGGTTAATGGTTAACGAATGATTGATTAAGAAGATGAAAATAGAATAACTGTCTCTTTGAAGTTGACAGTTAAAGTCGTGCCATAATGCCCGTCGCACTCCTTCTCGATGGACATTTCCCGCTTATGAAAACCGTGGCCATGGCGCTGTTCCCGGACTTCCTGCTGCTCGACATGGCCGGGCCGCTGGAAGTGTTTTCGATTGCCAACCGCTACCTGCCGGCGGCCGACCACTACCAGATCCTGACCATCGGCACTGAGCCCGGTCCGTTGCAGGCCTCCAATGGCGTGAGCGTGCAGACCGACCTGCTGTTGGAACAGGCCCACGCGGCTTATGACCTGCTGTTGGTGCCGGGCGGCCCCGGCGCCTATAACGAATGCCACCCCGCGTTGTTGCCCTGGCTCAAAGCTGCGGCGCCACGGGCTCGGCGTTTTGGCTCGATCTGCACCGGCGCTTTTGTGCTCGGCCACGCAGGTTTGCTCGACGGGCACCGCGTGACCACCCATTGGCACTACACCGAGCGGTTGATCAAGGCGTTTCCCGGCGCCATCGTCGAGACCGATCGCATCTATTTGCAGGACGGGCGCCTGATTACCTCTGGCGGCGTCACTGCGGGTATCGACCTGGCCCTGTCGGTCGTGGCCCAAGACCATGGCAAGCAAGTGGCGGTGGATGTGGCCAAAGTGCTGCTGGTGGTGATGAAGCGCCAGGGCGGCCAGGCCCAGTTCAGCCCGATGACTGCCGCCGTGGCGCCTCAGGAAACTCCGATCACCCGCGTGCAGAACCACGTCCTGGCGCATCTGGATCAACCCTTTACCATCGAGTCCATGGCTGAGTTGGCCGGAATGAGCGCGCGCCACTTCGCGCGGCTGTTCGCCAAGGACGTGCAGATGACGCCCATGGCGTTCCTGCAGGGCGCGCGCATCGACCGGGCCCGGCACCTGCTGGAAACCACCGACCTGCCGCTCAAGACCGTGGCCTTCCACGCAGGCTTTGGCAGCGTACGGCATATGCGTTTTCTGTTCAGCGAAAAGCTCGGGCTGAACCCTACCCAATACCGACAACAGTTCAGTTAACGACACCATGTCCGTCTCAGGCACCCGATTGTCCGTATCGCTCCCCGTGCCAGCATTGTCCTGTCATCGCCAACTGGCAAGATAGCGTCGAGCCCATGGAAAAAGGATGCGCAGGCACTCAAGCACGGGTGTTTCAGCGCTTTGACGGACATGCAAAATGGTACGGCGGTGAGCTTTGGCCCCTACACCTTTCATCGGCAGCAGCGCCTGGTCAGCAAGGCGGGCTGGCCGGTGCCACTGGGCGGGCGAGCCTTGGATATTCTCGCAGTACTGCTCGAAGCGCCCGGGCACTTCGTCAGCAAGGCGACCTTGATCGAACGGGTGTGGCCCAACAGCGTCGTTGAAGACAGCAACCTGCGTGTGCATATCGCCGCGCTGCGTCGTGCCCTTGACGGCCAACGCTGGATCCTCAATCACCCCCAGCGCGGTTACTGCTTCGCTGCGCCTGCGCAGGACGCGCTGCCGACGCTGCTGCCTCAGCACAACCTGGCTGCACGGCTCAGCCCGGTGTGGGGGCGAGATGAACTGGTGGGCGTGCTGGCGCGACGGTTGCCTGTGCAGCGGTTATTGACCCTCACCGGCGTGGCCGGCATTGGCAAGAGCACGCTGGCCCTGGCCCTGGCCGAGCGGGTATTGCCGCGTTATCGCGACGGCGTATGGTGGGTCGACATGGCCGTTGTGCAAACCCCGAGCGAACTGCTCGGTAGCCTGGCCAGGGTGTTGCAGTTGCATTCGACGCCCGCGAGCCTCAACGAACTGGGCCGGCGCCTGGCCTCGCGCCACGTGTTGCTGGTACTCGACGGCGCTGACCTGCTGCTGGGCGCGTGTCGACAACTGATGCGTGCGCTACGCGAGGCGGCGCCGGGCATCAGCGTGCTGATCACCAGTCGCGAAGCCTTGCTGGCCCCTGGCGAGTGGATAGTGCGCGTGCCTCGGCTGGCAGTGCCGCCGCCAAAGGCGTTGGCCAATGTCGAGCAGGCGATGGCCTGTCCTGCGGTGCAACTGTTCGTGGCGCGCGCGCGTGCCAATCAGCAGGGGTTTGATTTGCGGCCTCAGGACCTGGCGCCGCTGGGCGACCTGTGTCGGCGTCTGGACGGCCTGCCGTTGGCCCTGGAATTGGCGGCCGCCCAGGTGGATGCGTTGGGCATCGGCGGTGTGCAGACGCAAGTACGCACAGGCTTGCAAGTGCTGGCCCGTGGGCGCCGCACGGCAGTGGAGCGCCATCGCTCACTGACCGCGGCCCTGGATTGGAGCTACGAGCGCTTGAGCCTGCCGGAGTGCTGGCTGTTTCTGCAATTGAGTCTGTTCAAGATGGCAGTCACCTTACCCACCCTGAGTGACCTGGTGACCGGTACCGAGCTCGAACATGCCGATCTTTCTTACCTGCTGGCGCGCCTGGTCAACGTCTCGCTGCTGAGCGTCGAGCCCGGCCTGGGCCCGGCGCGCTATCGGCTGCTCAACTGTGTGCGCAGCTACGCTTTGGGGCAACTGCGCGACCCGCGTCAGGTCGCGCGTTTGCAGCAGGGCTACGCGCCTTGCCTGGGGGCGTTCTCAGGCCGGCCGTTTGTCCTGCAACTCGTCGAGCAGGCAGCGCACGCGCAGTAGATCCTGAGTGGCGAAGCCTTCGCTGAAACGTGCGTGGATTGAACTGAGTAAGTCCCTGGCGAGCTGAATGCGCCCCTGCTGTTGCCACAGTTGCGCCAGGGCTGCGCCGCAGCGCAGCTCCCAGGCCAGGGCGCCTTGCTGGTGCGCCAGGCCCAGCGCCTCCAGCAGCAGGGTTTCAGTGGTGTGCTCATCCTCTAGCTGCAAGGCGTACACCCGCAGAATCTCCGGGGCGCACCAGCCCGCCGCGCCACTGCGCGCGCGTTCCAGGGTTGGCACATCCACAGCATGGGTGCCGAAGGTGATCAAGGTGTCTTGGATCAGGCCCAGGCCCTGCCAATCCGGTTGGCCAAGAATACCGGCGTAATGCCCGGCCCAGGTCTGGAACAACTGCACAGAATGCTTGTGCGACTGCTCCAGCAGCAGCCTTTGCAGGGCTTGGGCGTCATCTTCGGCGCCGTTGTAGCGGGCGATCACCACCCCAGCCAGGGCCAGGGTGTAGCAGATCGAGGTGCCGTGGTTGATCTGTAGCGCCAACTCCAGCGCCTGACTGGCGGTGCGCCAGGCGCGCTCGGGAAAGCCCTGCAACCACAGGATTCGCGCCAGCACGGTCAAGGAGGCAACGCCCTGGTCGTACTGCACGCCAACGCCGAGGGCAAAGCGGTTGACGTGACCGCTTTGGGACATGCGCTGCAGCACCTGCTCGGCGTGGTGCCGGGCGAGCGTCTGGTTGCCGGTGTAATGCTGGCCCAGCGCACGCAACCGCTGCGCGCTAAGGCCCAGCAACGGCTCGGTGCGTGGGTCGAGGCGTTCGAACTGCACACTCAGCGCCTGCGCTGGGCCGTAGCGCCCGGCGCACAGGTTCACCGCCATCAGCCCGGAGACCGCCCGCAACTGGCCGCCAAGGTCCTGGGTTGTCTCGGCCAGGCGTGCGGCACCCTCGAATGCCGCAATGGTCCGAGGTGCGGCGCCCATGGCGTGGTAGGAGAGGCTGCCCAGGGCCAATTGCAGCTGCAGGGTCAATTGCGTGCAGGGCGCGGTAACCTGGCCAATCAGCGCCAGCGCCTGGTCCACATAGCCGCCGTGCTCACGCAGCAACGACAACTCTTGCCACAGCGGCATCGCGCTGACCGTCAGGCGGATAGCCAGCAACTGCGCACCGCCATCGGCAAAGCCCCAGTCGAGGGCGGCACGCACGTCTTCGCGCAGCGGTGCGTAACGGTCGATCCACGGCTGTGTGGCGATCAGGTCCCAGTCGCCCTGGGCCTGTTCCATCAGCGCCAGGCAGCGTGCAGCGTGGCGCTCTCGTGTGGCATGCAGTTCGCAGGCCTGGCTGAGCTTTTCCAGGGCGTAGGTGCGGGTGATGTCCAGCAGGCGATAGACCATCTCGTCATCGCTTGCTTCCACGTTCAACAACGACTTGGCCACCAGTTGCGTAATGGAGCCCAGCACTTCGGCGGGGGCCACTTGCTCCCCGGCGATCACCGCCGCTGCGCTGACCAGGCTGAAGCCGCCACGGAAGACCGCCAGGCGGCGCAGGCAGATTTGCTCGCACGCCGTGAGCAGGTCAAAGCTCCAGTCGAGCGTGGCGCGCAGGGTCTGCTGGCGGGGCAGGGCACTGCGTCGGCCGCGGGTCAGCAGCCGAAAGTTGTCTTCCATCTGCACCAGCAGGCCCGGCAAGCCAAACCGTTCGATTTGCGCGGCCACCAGTTCGATCGCCAGGGGAATGCCGTCCAGGCGCTGGCAGATATCAATCGCCAGGGGCAGTTCAGCGTCGCTGAGGGCAAAGCTCTCCTGGTGGGACATGGCGCGCTCGATCAGCAATTGCATGGCCGGGTAACCCAGGGCCTGGGCGCGGTTGCCGGTGGCGGGCGGGCAGGCCAGCGGCTCAAGGCGCTGCACATATTCACCTTCGGCGCGCAGGGCTTCGCGGCTGGTGGTGAGGATGTGCAGGTGCGGTGCATGGCGCAGCAGGGTTTCACTGATCAGGGCGATGTCGTCGAGCAGGTGCTCGCAGTTGTCGATCACCAGCAGCATCTGGCGTGCCTGCAGGCTGCGGGCGAGGCTGGCCAGGGAGGCATTCTCGCCCGGTGTCAGGCCGAGCAGGGCGGCCAGGTTGGGCAGGATCATGGACGCGGCACTGAGCGGCGCCAGGTCCAGCAGGTGAATACCGTCGCGGTAATGCCCGATCAGCAATTCCGCGACGCGCAGGGCGACGGTGGTCTTGCCGATGCCACCGGCGCCGGTCAGGGTGATAAAGCGCTGCTGCGGCAGTTGTTGTACCAGGGCGTCGATCAGCGCTTGGCGGCCGATCATGCGCGTGCGCCGCAGGGGCAGGTTATGGCTGGGGCGTTGGGGCGCACCGTCGGTGGGCAGCGTCATGGGTTCGATGCTCAGTGGCGCAACAAAACTGTAGCCGCGCTGGGCGACCGTGACGATATAGCGCTGCCCGGCCTGCCCGTCGCCCAGTGCCTTGCGCAACGCAGCCATGTGCACCCGCAGGTTGCCGTCTTCCACCACGCTTTTGGGCCAGACCCTTGCGATCAACTCCTGTTTGCTCACCACATTGCCGGCGTGCTCCAGCAGGATCAGCAGAATGTCCACCGCCCGCCGCCCCAGGCGCAGCGGGCGGCCGGCCTCCAGCACCAGGCGCTGGCGCGGGTGGATGCGGTAGGGGCCGAAATGCACGGCCTGGTCGCTCAAGTCATTCATGGCTGCCCAGGTTCTGGAGGAAGGGAGCGACCAGCATATTCCAGGTACGTGCAGACCACTAGGCAGCGATCACATCAGGTTTGCTGCGCGAGTGGTGATTTCGCCAGGTCATCGGGTTGACGCCTTCGCTGCGGGTGAACATATGGCAGAAGTGCGCCTGGTCGCAAAAGCCACATTCCAGGCTGATCTGGGTGAGGCTCAGGGACGAGCCGGTAATCAGTTCCTTGGCGCGCTGGATGCGTTGCTGGCGAATCCATTCCTGGGGCGACAGCCCGGTGGTGCACTTGAAGGCGCGGGAAAAATGGCTGCGCGACAAGGCGCAGGCCTGGGCCAGGTCGGCGATCGCCAGGCTTTCGCCGAGGTTGGCGAGGATCAGTTGCTTGGCGATGCGCTCGCGCCGGGGGCACAGGCCACCGGTGGCGGGCAACCGGGGGGAATATTGCTCGAGTCGGGCCATGACAAATATCCGCAGTCGATGGGAACGTTCCCGGTGGATGGGTGCAGTGTAGACGCGCTTCATCTTGTTGCCGGAGCGCCTGGCTGACGAGTTAATCGTTGTTAATTTCGCCAGGTGCGGTGCCGGAAAAGACAGCACAGCTATGCAATCCCAGGCGTGCAGTGCATGCTTCCCTGGCCCCCTGGAAAACGTTTGGATAGCGCCCATGAACCGCAACGATCTGCGCCGCGTCGATATGAACCTGCTGGTGATTTTCGAAGCCTTGATGTTCGAGAAAAACCTGACCCGAGTCGCCGAAAAACTGTTTATCGGCCAACCGGCAGTGAGCGCCGCGCTGGGCCGTTTGCGCGATTTGTTCGACGACCCGTTGCTGCTGCGTAACGGCCGTGCCATGGAACCCACAGCGCGCGCACTGGCGATACTCAAGGAGCTGCAACCTGCCATGGACACCATCTCGGGCGCCGTCAGCCGCGCCAAGGATTTCGACCCCTCCACCAGCTGCGCGGTGTTTCGTATCGGCCTATCCGATGATGCGGAGTTCGGGCTGTTTCCGTCGTTACTCAGCCGCCTGCGCGAAGAAGCGCCAGGCATCATCGTGGTGGTGCGCCGCGCCAATTACCTGTTGATGCCTTCGCTGCTGGCCAGCGGTGAAATTTCCGTGGGGGTCAGCTACACCACCGATCTGCCGGCCAATGCCAAGCGCAAGAAACTGCGCGATATCCCCTGCAAGGTCCTGCGCGGGGATGACGGCGAGGCGCCGCTGACCCTGGATGATTACTGCGCCAGGCCCCATGCAATGGTGTCGTTCTCCGGTGACCTGAGCGGCAATATCGACCTGGACCTGGCCCGCATCGGCCGCTCGCGCCGCGTGGTACTGGCGGTGCCGCAGTTCAGCGGGTTACGGGCGTTGCTGGCGGGGGGGCAGATTATTGCGGCCGGGGCCGAATACGCCGCGGGGGGGCCGGCCGAAGGGACACGGGCGCGCGCCCGGGGCCCGCCGGTTGCGGATGATGGGGCGGGAACTGTGGGGGGGGTGGGGGGG
>NZ_WKFA01000092.1:0-11733 GCF_021605325.1 Pseudomonas sp. PA-7-1E | reverse complement strand
GATGTACTCGACCGAAGACTAAGATCGTTCCCACGCTCCGCGTGGGAATGGATCCCGTGACGCTCTGCGTCACCGTGGACGCAGAGCGTCCATGGCGGCGTTCCCACGCAGAGCGTGGGAACGATCAACAAGTGTGCGTAGGCCTGCTGGCCGGGCGCACCGCGCCGGAGTTGGCCGAGCAACTGGCGTTAAGATCGTTCCCACGCTCCGCGTGGGAATGGATCCCGTGACGCTCTGCGTCACTGTGGACGCAGAGCGTCCATGGCGGCGTTCCCACGCAGAGCGTGGGAACGATCAACAAGTGTGCGTAGGCCTGCTGGCCGGGCGCACCGCGCCGGAGCTGGCCGAGCAATTGGCGTTGAAGGTCAACACCATCGAAAGCTACCTCAAGCGTGCGGCGATCAAGTTGGGGATCAGCGGACGGCACTCGTTGTTGCGGTGGATGTACTCGACCGAAGACTAAGATCGTTCCCACGCTCCGCGTGGGAATGGATCCCGTGACGCTCTGCGTCACCGTGGACGCAGAGCGTCCATGGCGGCGTTCCCACGCAGAGCGTGGGAACGATCAGCAGCTCCCTCAGGTCAGTCCCGGGCCAGTGCCTCTATGGGGTCCAACCGCGCCGCATTCCGCGCCGGTACAAAACCAAACACAATGCCGATCAACGTCGAACAGGCAAACGCGGTAATGATCGAGCCCACCGAAAACACCATCTCCCACTCCTTCACAAACAGCGAAAACAGGTAGCCGATGGCGTAGGACAAGGAGATCCCGATGATCCCGCCGATCAGGCACACCATCACCGCCTCCACTAGAAACTGTTGGCGAATATCCGATTGCCGCGCCCCCACCGCCATGCGAATCCCGATTTCACGGGTGCGCTCGGTGACCGACACCAGCATGATATTCATCACACCAATACCGCCCACCAGCAAAGAAATCACCGCAATCAATGACAGCAACAGCGCGAGGGAGCGGCTGGTTTTCTGCACCGTCTGCATGATGCTGTCGAGGTTGTTGGTGAAAAAATCCTTGGTGCCGTGGCGTTGCAGCATGAGCTTATTGACGTTGTCTTCCACCACCTTGCTCGGCTGGCCGTCCTTGATGCGCACGGTGATGCTGTCCAGATGACGCTGGCCCAGCAGACGGCCCGCTGCGGTTTCGTACGGCACCCACACGTTCAGGGCCTTGCTGGCGGCGAACATGTTTTTATTGTCCGCCGTCACGCCGATCACCGTGCACGGCAGGTTGCCTATCAGGATCACCTGGCCCAGCGGGTCGATGTTGGGCCCGAACAGGCGCTGGCGAGTATTGTGGTCGATCACCACCACCTGGGCCTGGCGCCGCGCATCGCTTTCGCTGAAGGTAATGCCGGCTTCAAGCTTGAGGCCCTTGACCTTGAAGTAGCGGTCACTGACACCATTGACCTGTGCATCCACGTCGATGTTGCCAAAGCGCAGCATCAGGTTGCGGCCCACCACCGGCGTGGCGCTGTCGACGTAATACAGCTGGTTCAGCGCGTCCACATCCGAGGGCATCAGCGTCTGGATCGCCGAGGCTCGACTGTCGCCAAAGCTGGTGCCGGAAAAGATATCGATGGTGTTGCTGCCGATCGCCTGGATGTCCTTGAGCACATAGCGCTTGGCGCCTTCGCCGATGGCCGAAATCGACACCACCGAGGTGATGCCGATGACAATCCCGAGCATGGTCAGCAAGGTGCGCATGCGGTGGGAAATCAGCGCCACCCACGCCATGTTGAACGCTTCCTTGAACAGCCCCAGGCTCGCCACCAGACGCCGCGCCCCGCTGCGTCGGGGCTCGACCGGCGCCTCGACGGGCAATTCCAGGCCGACGCTGTCGTTGGCCTTGTCGCTGATGATCTCGCCATCACACACCTCGACAATGCGCTGGGCGTTCGCCGCGACCTTGGGGTCGTGGGTGACGATAATCACCGTGTGCCCCGCCGCGTGCAGTTCGGCGAGGATGCGCATCACCTCCTTGCCGCTGTGGGTGTCGAGGGCGCCGGTGGGTTCGTCGGCCAGGATTACTTCACCGCCATTCATCAAGGCCCGCGCGATACTCACCCGCTGCTGTTGCCCGCCGGACAGCTGGCTGGGCCGATGGCTGGTGTGGCCCGACAGGCCCAGGCGTGCCAGCAATTCCCCGGCGCGGCTATGGCGCTGGCTTTGCGGGGTGCCGGCGTAGATCGCCGGCATCTCCACGTTGTGCAAAGCGCTCAGGTGCGCGAGCAAATGGTAACGCTGGAAGATAAACCCGAAGTAATCGCGCCGCAGCTCTGCCAGTTGCTCATCGCCCAGGGAGCGGGTTTCGATGCCATTGATCTTGTAGCTGCCGGCGGTGGCGTAATCCAGGCCACCGAGGATGTTCATCAGGGTCGACTTACCCGAACCGGAGGCGCCGATGATCGCCAGCATTTCCCCGGCATGGATGGTCAGATCGATGCCCTTGAGCGCGATGAACTCACGCTCGCCGGCCATGAAGCTGCGGGTGATGCCCTTGAGTTCCAACAGAGGCTGGGTCATGAATCAACTCCCCGCCACGGCAGGTGTAGCATCGCCGATCACCACGGTGTCGCCCTCGGCCAGGCCGTCCAGGATCTGCACCTTGACGTTGTTATTGATACCGGTCTTCACCGTGCGGGCGACCGCCTTGCCCTTGGCATCCAGCACCCGCACTTCGTAGCGGCCATCGGCATTGCGCACGCCCAGCGCCGCCACGGGCACTATCAGCGCGGCCTGGGCGGTGTCGAGCACGATGCGCACTTGGGCGGTCATGGCGATGCGCAGGCGGTGCTCTGGGTTGGGCACGTCGAACAACGCGTTGTAAAACACCGCGGTGTTTTGCTTCGGCGTGCCGGCGGTCTGGGTTTCCAGGAAGTTCTGCGGCGCCGGCTCGGTGCCGCGCAGCTTGGCGTAATAGCGCTTGTCCGCCTCGCCGAGAATGGTGAAGTACACCTGCTGGCCGGGGCTGATATGAATCACATCCGCTTCCGACACTTGGGCCTTGACGGTCATGGTGTCCAGGTCTGCCAGCTTGAGCAGCACGGGCGCCAACTGGCTGGCGATCACGGTCTGGCCTTCCTGGGTGACTATACCCACCACGTCGCCGTCGATGGGCGCGTTGATGCGGGTATAGGCCAGGTTGACCTTGGCGGTGTCGATCTCGATGTGCGCGCTTTTGATCTGTGCGTCCAGGGACAGCAGGTTGGCCTGCTGCACCTGGTAGGTCGATTCGGCGTCTTCGAAATCCTGGCGCGACACCGACTCATCGGCCTGCAAGCCTTTGTAGCGTTCATATACAGACTTGGCCTGCTTGAGCTGCGCGGCTGTCGCCCGGCGTTGGGCCTGGAGGTTTTCTTCATCGACCTGGGCTTTGCGCAGGGTGTTCTGCAGGATCAAGGGGTCGATTTCAGCCAGCCATTGGCCCTTCTTTACCTTGTCGCCGACTTTGACTTTCAGCGACTTGAGCTGGCCAGAGACCTGGGCGCCGACGTCGACTTGTTTGACGCCTTCGAGCAGGCCGGTGGCCAATACCGCGTTTTCGATATCGCCGCGTTCGGCGGTCGCGGTGAGGTATTGGGGGGCGTCGGCGGGGGCGTTTACGGTGTAGATGGCCAGGCCGATTGCGACGGCCACTGAAGCCAGAATGCCGATTTTGCGGAATTTAGACGTTTGCATGGTTGGCTTCTTGATTGAGTACAAATATGGTTGCGCGCTGACGCTGGCCTGGGTAAAGACCTGACAGCCGACCCCTGTCTACCTGACGCTCCCCGGTCCAAATGTGGGAGCTGGCTTGCCTGCGATGGCGGCCTTCTGGTCGACCATTTAGTTGGGTTGGAATGCGTACATATCCATTCCTGCGGTAACGGCCACCTAGGGTTCCGCTCTTACAGCGGCTCACTTTTGAAAAGCGCAAAAGTAAGCAAAACGCTCTTGCCCCACCACTCGGCACCTCGCCCAGGCTCGGTGTGCCCGTAATCCGCCAGTGATTTGGGGGGCCGCCGCCACGCGCCATCCATGGCGCGGGGCGGCTAAACCGGCATCCCTGCCGGTTTACCCCCCAAATCCCTGTCGAATTCCGGCCAGCGTGGTTTAACGGGGCGCCTAAGATCAAAAGCAGATCAAGATCAAAAGCGGCTCGCTTCGCATCGTGGTTACCGTCAAGTGGGCGCGCCACGGTTTCAGCTGAAACTCAGCTGCCGTAGCGCTTGCTCGCCTCAATCGCCAAACCACTGCCAATGCTGCCGAAGATATTGCCTTCCACATGCCGCGCATTCGGCAGCATTGCAGAGATGCTGTGGCGCAGCGCCGGGATGCCGCTGGAGCCGCCGGTAAAGAACACCGTGTCCACCTGCGCCACGCTCACCGAGGCGTCGTTGAGCAACTGCGTGACGCTGCCGCGTACACGTTCCAGCAAGCTGTCGATGGACGACTCGAACAGTGCGCGGCTCAGGTCTACGCTCAGGCCCGCTTCGATGCGGTCCAGCGGCACGTGGCGGCTGTCTTGATGGGTGAGCTGGATCTTGGTTTCTTCCACTTCCATGGCAAGCCAGTGCCCGGCGCGCTGTTCGATCAGTTTGAACAGGCGGTCGATGCCGCCGGTGTCTTCGATGTCGTAGCGCATGCTGCCCAGGGCCAGCTGGGATTTTTGCGAGTACACCGAGTTGATGGTGTGCCAGGTGGCCAGGTTCATGTGGTGGCTGGTGGGCATGTAGGCGCCGCTCTTCATGCGGCTGCCGTAGCCGAACAGCGGCATCATGCCTTGCAGGCTGAGCTGTTTGTCGAAGTCGGTACCGCCGATGTGCACGCCGCCGGTGGCGAGGATGTCGCTCTGGCGATTGTCGTTGTGACGACGATCCGGCGACAGGCGCACCAGGGAGAAGTCGGAGGTACCACCGCCGATATCGACGATCAACACCAGCTCTTCTTTCTCGATGGTCGACTCATAGTCGAACGCCGCTGCAATCGGTTCGTACTGGAACGAGATGTCCTTGAAGCCGATTTTGCGCGCCACATCCACCAGGGTGTTTTCCGCTTCCTGGTCGGCCATCGGGTCGTCATCGACGAAGAATACCGGGCGGCCCAGTACCACTTCTTCGAATTCACGACCGGCGTTGGCTTCGGCGCGGCTCTTGAGTTGGCCGATAAACAGTGCCAGCAGGTCGGTGAAGGGCATGGCAGTGCCGAGCACGCTGGTGTCGTGCTTGATCAGCTTGGAACCCAGCAGGCTCTTGAGCGAGCGCATCAGGCGGCCTTCGTAGTTCTCCAGGTATTCGTGCAGCGCCAGGCGACCATATACCGGCCGGCGCTCCTCGAAGTTGAAGAACACCACTGACGGCAGGGTGATCTTGTCGTCCTCCAGCGCGATCAGCGTCTCCTCGCCGGGGCGGATCCAGCCGACGGTGGAGTTGGACGTGCCGAAGTCGATGCCGCAGGCACGGGCTGGAGATTCGTTTTTCATGTCTTACAGGTTCCGGGCAAAAAACGGCCGCGCAGTGTATGTCACTCGCGAGCGGATGCGTAGACCGGCGATCCGTAAATTCGCGCTATATAGCTACGTCTTGAACCGGCAGGGGCTTGGTTAGGCTCGGGTTTTACTGCCCTCACGGACGAATCGCTATGCCTGATGCAACCTTCAACGCCGACCTGCGCGGCGTGCATTACGACTTTCTCAAACAACGCGTGCCGAACTGGTTCATGGAAGGCTCGCCGCAACGCCAGCAAGAGCTAGGCACGCACGAGATGGATATTCCTGCCTGGTACCTGGCCGCCACTCACCAAGACAAAACCACTCTGGCTGTCCGGCACACGCGCTTTCGCGAAACGCTCAATGCAATTGAAGAGCACCTGGGCCAGATTGAAGACGTCCTGGCCTTCGCCGAACAGCCGCTCAAAGAGGCGATCAAGAAAGAATTCAACCTGGAACTGGATGTGCGCAATGTATTTTTCGTGCGCAAATACGGCTCAAAAGGTGCTCGCGATGACTTCTACGGTGCCTTTGTTTTCGAGCAGCAAAACGACCCGTCACTGAGCTACAGGTATCGCGGCATTTCCCTGTTGGAAGCAGCCCTGGCCAATTTCGAGGCCGATGAAGAGCAGCCGTCGTCGTGCACCGATTGCCAACTGATCACCACCTTCAACCTAGAAAACCCCCACATCATTGCGACCTTCGCGGCCGTCCAGGCACAGGCGGTGGCGATCACGCCCCATGCTTTCGCCAGGCTTTGCCGCACATTGGACCTTGGCGCGCTTTATCAGGCGCATATCAAGGCCATTGTAGAGCCCCAGGACGCGGATGAACGCCAGGCGCTTGAACAGCTGTTGGAAGAGCATCAACGCGAGCAGTTGGCACTGTGCATCGATATTGCCCGGTTGCAAAGCACCGGACCGCTCAGTGCCGACGCCTGCCAGATGCTCCAGAATGTGGTCACGGGCTCCGCCACGCCGAAACTGGCCGGGAAGCCTGTGACATACACCGCGCTCAACGTGTTCGACAGCGTATTGGTGGGGCCGCTGCTGATCGGCCCTGATCGGCAAAACACCAACCGCCCCGAGCCTCTGGTGGTGTACATCCCCGGCGACCCGCAACAGCCCCTCAAGGAGTATGCGTCCAGTGGCGAATTCATGGCCGACTTGCGTACCCGTCTGCACAGCGCATCGTACCGGCGCTTCTTCAGCCGCTTTGTGCCGGTGCGCGAACAAGGCGGGTTCTTCACCCGGTTCAACCGTCTGTACCAGCCTGCCAGTAACGGCAATGGCGGCGCGGACTACCCGTTGCGCACGCCGTTGGCGCGCTTGCCTATGCAAGAGTTCGCCCTTGCCGGTGAGCTGTGGCAGCGCAGTCGCCAAGCGCATATCAGCAAGATCTTGAGCGATGCACGCGCAGTGGCCGTGCCCACCGAGGATGAGGACCGCAAGGCCCGGCTCGAACGCCTGGAAGGCTTTTTCGAGGCGGCCGTCAGCGTATTCAATCTCGCCGCGTTCGTGGTGCCGGGGCTCGGCCCGATCATGTTGGCCGTGGGCGCATCGCAGATGTGCTACGAAGTGTTTGAAGGCATCGAGGCCTACGATCAAGGCGAGCCCCGCCAGATGTGGGCGCATTTTGCATCGGTAGCCCTGAACGTAGCGTTCATCGCCACCGGGTCCAAGGTGCTGCCCGCCGTCAAATGGCAAAGCGCAGTGGATCACCTCAAACCGGTGACGCTGCCCACGGGCAAGCAGGTACTGTGGAACCCCGACCTCAGGCCCTATGCCTCTACCACCAAACCGGCGCCAGAGGTCAAGCCCAATACGTTGGGCCTGTACGATCATGCCGGTCAGCAATGGGTGTCGTTTGAGGATACGCATTACCAGGTCAAGCAAGACCCGAGCGGCCAGTACCGTATTCAGCACCCGACTCGCCCCGACGCCTACGCGCCGGAGTTGGAACACAACCATAACGGGGTGTGGACCCATGAGCTGGAAGAACCGCTGACCTGGGACGAGCCCACCTTGATCAAGCGCCTCGGGCTGATCGAGCAGGCGGATCCGTTGCGTATCAGCGGCGTCGAAACTGACGCTCTGCGCCAGGTTGCGGTCGATCATGAACCCTTGCCGCTGTTGCTTGACGACACCATCAAGCGCTTCGAGCTGCATCAGCAACTGACTACCTTTGTCGAGCAAATCAAAAGCAGTGACCCGCTGGTCTACCAGAAGGCCGAACCGGCACTGCAGTTTGACCTGCTTCAACGCCGCGGCCTGCTGCCTGATGGCGTAGCGCTGAAAGTCATCGGCCCAACGGGCGAGGTCGTGTGGGAAAGCGCCGATGCGTCGCCCTTATTGCCCAAGCGCGTGATGGTGTTGACCGAGACCGCCATGGCCCAGGGCCGTTTACTCAGGGAGTTGCTGTACACCTTGCAAGGCGTCGACCCGCAGCTCAAGGAATTCCCCGGCAGTCCCGAAGAGTCGCTGGACGTTCGCGCCGCCAAGCTGCGCCAGTACCTTGGCGATGCCGTTGATAGCCTCAAGGGACCGCTGCTGGAGGAGCGTTACCGTGCGTTGAACCCAACGCCTGACGCCGATGTGCAGCGCGTGCTGGATGCCTACCCGGCCTTGCCGACGCTGGCCGCCGAACGCTTGCTGCAAGGCGCTGCTGTGGATGAGCTGACCGCTTTTCGCAGCAGCGGGCGCCTGCCTGACCGGTTGGCCACGCAGGCTCAATGGTGCGCGCAGGAAACCCGCGTGGCGCGCGCCTACGAAGGGCTGCACCTGGACACTCAGACCCACCTCGACAGTCAGCGCCTGGCCTTGCGCACCCTGGAAACACTGCCGGGCTGGCACCGTGGCTCGCGGGTGGAGTTGCGTCAGTATTCGGCGGAGGGCACGCTGATGGATGCCATCGGCTCCCCCGACTTCCCGCACAAGCGCAGCCTGATACTGCTGGACAGCGGTGAGTTCCAGGCAACCATGCCCGGCGATTTCTACAGCGCCATCTGGGAGCAACTCGCGCCCGATGAGCGTCAGCGTCTCGGGTTGGGCAGCGCGGTCGAATTGAAGCAGGCGATTCAACGCAGCCCTCTTTCGCGCCAGGCGTTGCGCACGGTGCTGGAGGACCAACCGCTGCGCAAGCCCGAGTACGATCCGATGGTCCGCTTGATGGGCGGCGCTCCGGGCTTTCGGCATATGGCAAGGGTGGCGGCTAATGTGCTGCGCTCTCCAGCAGAGCGGGTACGCCGGTTGTATCCATCATTCACTGAGGAGCAAGTCACAGCGTTTATTCAGTCGCTGGGCGAAGATGTCCCAGGCGGGTTGGCCAGTCGTGAGCTGGAATACCACCACCTGAAAAAATCCTTGAAAGCGTGGGCTCGCTCCAGAGGGCCACATGCCCTGGCGTACTACAGCGCCGAATGGCGTGTGAGTGATGCAATCAAACGCTGCTGGCGTCGCGAGACCGGAAGCCAGTTGAATATCCGTCGTTCAAAAGACGAGATTCGTTGGGTGGATTTGCCGCCGCTGAAGGCCGACTTCAGTCATGTCCAGGAAGTGGCGTTATCGGGGCTCACATGGAAGGGGCACTCCAGCTCGTTGTTCCTCGAAAATTTCACGCATATCAAGAGCCTGAGCATGACTGGCGCCGAGTTGGTCGAGTTGCCGGCGGTGATCGGCGATATGAAGCAGCTCACGTCGTTGAAACTGCCCTCCAATGAACTGAAACTGAGCGAGCGTAGCGCGGCAAGCTTGAGCGCTCTGGATGCCTTGCAAGTGCTGGATCTTTCGGAAAATCCGCTGGGTACATTGCCTGATTTCGGCGGTATGCCGCATTTAAGAGCGCTGAATCTATCTTTCACCCGAATCGAGCGTTGGCCTTCGGGGTTGAGGACGCAGACTGGGTTGGAGCGCGTCGACTTACGTCACAATCGACTGCTGCAGGTACCGCAGGACAATCTTGTTCCGCCGGCAGATCAACTGGAAACGATCGTGCGGATCAATAACGTCACCTTGCTTGATGGCAATCGCTTCCCACACGATTACTGGGAAACATTCGATAAGTATTGGCAGGACGTGAACCAGTCACGCCCCGACCTTGTGTCAGGCGCTCTCGATGGCGCCTTTGACAGCAGAAATCCACGCCTGGAAATGGTGCAGCACATGTACCCCGAGTATTCCCTGCAAAAGGCCCGGGAGCTTGTCTGGAGCTGGGGCGAAGGCGCCGATACCGAGCTGGACCGGCGCTGGCAGGAGTTTTCTGTGCTGCTCAGGCAGTTGAACGCGTGGGCATTTTCAGGCGGCGGCGAGCGCCAGCGCTATGTGCGCGTGGGGGAGCGCGCCACCGATGCTGCGTCACTGCGTGATCGCAACCTGGCGCACAACCGCATCATGCGCTGCTGGCGCCGTGAAACCCCGCAACAGCTCACCAACGACGGCGAGCCCTTCGGCCTGGAGCTGGACCTCAGCGGCCTGACGCTGCCAAGCCTGCCCGACCTGGATGCGGACTTCAGCCACGTAGGCTCACTCAAGCTGAGCAACATGAACCTCAGTACTTCGCCTGAGGGGTTCCTCGCTCGCCATCAGGGCGTACGCTGGCTGGACATGTCGCGCAACCAGTTGCGCGAGTTGCCGCCGGCGCTGGGGCAGATGCATGGCCTGACCCGGCTGTCGTTGCAAAATAACCAGATACGCCTGAACCCGGAGTCGGCTGCGATGCTGGCGTCGCGCAGCACCCTCAGAGCCTTGATCCTCAATTCAAACCCCCTTGATATCGCGCCGGATTTCAGCCAGATGACGGATTTGCGTTCGCTGGGGATGGGCAATACCCATATTGAAACCTTTCCCACCGGGCTGGGGGCGCAGCCCAGCCTGGATGCGGTGTACCTGAGGGGCAGTCGGATTTCAACGCTGCCCGATGCGCTGATTGCCCCCTCGGACGAGGCGTTGGCGCAATCCCTGCGGGTAACCAGCGTCACTGACCTGGGCCTGAACCCCTTGTCCGCCGAAACTCAGGCGCGAATCGCCGATTACAACCGTCGGCTTACCGACCCGGAGCGAGCGGCCAACAGGTTGGTGCGCAGCACTCTGGAGGTGACTGTGCCGCAGGCCGTTACTGGCGACTCAGCGCCGTTTCAGCGCTGGGCCAGAGGGTTGTCAACGCAGCAGCTTGCCCAGCGCCAAAGCCAATGGTCCACCCTGCGTGCACTGCCAGGCTCGGACGGTTTTTTCGACATGCTCAGAGACCTGAACGTGGCGCCCGCTGAATATGAGGATGTGCAGCAGCGGGTGTGGGAGGTGATCGACGCGATTGCCAGCCACAGCGCCGAGTCGGAGCAGCTGCGCAAGGAGATGTTCGAATGGGCGGGCCAGGCGACGTGTTGCGACCGTGCCGCGTTGACCTTCGGTAATCTGGAAATCCTGCTGATGACCAGCAATGCCAAGGCCCAGGCGTTGGATTCGACTCAGGGCGCCGCGCTGGTGAAGCTGTCCAGGGGCTTGTTCCGTCTGGAGGAAGTGGAAAAGATCGCCCTTACGGATATCGACCAGCGCCGGACTGCGATCAATAGCCGCGAAGACCTGACGGCGACGCAGAAGGCTGACGCTCTAAGGGCTCTGGAAGAAGTGGAAATCAGGCTGGCCTATCGTTACGGCCTTAAAGAGCGGCTTGACTTGCCTGGCCAGGCGCAGCAGACCAGGTTCATTCGTTTCGGCAACGTCAGCCAGGCGATGCTGGATGCTGCGTACGATAAGGTGATCGGCCTGGATAATTCGGTGCATGAGTTTCAAGCCATGCTCGCCAGGGAATTCTGGCAAGACTACATCGCGAACAAATACCGCTCGCGGTTCGAGGCGCAGAACCAACCCCATCACGAACAAATGAATGCGTTGTTGCGCGATTTCGAGTCCGGTGCAATCTCCAAGGCGGTGTTCGACGGTGAGGCCGAAGCACTGCAGGGGCAGTTTGCAATCGAAGAAGCACAGCTGATTCAAACCCTGTCCCGCGATGAAGTGGCGCAGGCGTTGATGCCCACTGCGAGCCTTGAAGTGTTGGTGGAGCCTGTGGGTCAGGAGCTGCAACTGTCTGAGGCTAAAGCCATCGATTTCAACGGCAAACAGTATTTTGTCGCGAGCATGCCGGATGCGGGCGATGGCGAGCATTACATCTTGCGGGTGCAGGCACCCCAGAACCCGTTGGCGCTGGTCAGCAGTGGGGTGGTAGCCAAGCCCGATATCCATGGGGTCTGGAAG
>NZ_WKFA01000091.1:0-12686 GCF_021605325.1 Pseudomonas sp. PA-7-1E | reverse complement strand
CCACGGTCTGTACTGCGTCAACAGTCAGAATCGGGCTTTGTCCCTTCTCCTCCCTTCAAGTCCTAGCATACAAGCGGGCTTGCCCGCGAAAGCGGTGTGTCAGTCACTGAATCTTTAACTGAACCACCGCTTTCGCAGGCAAGCCAGTTCCCACATTAGGTTTACCCGCCCTAGCGGATCTGGTGTTTGTGCAGCAACCGGTAGAACGTCGGCCGGGAAATCCCCAGCACGCGGGCCGCGACACTGAGGTTGTCGCTGTGCCGGTTGAGCACATCGCACAGCGCCTGACGTTCGGCACGGTGCTTGTAGTCTTCCAATGTCGCCATCGGCGCCGAAATGACTTGCTGGCCTTGCAGCCCCAGGTCAACCGCTTCGATCTGCCGCCCTTCGGCCAGCACCAGGCCGCGCCGCACGCGGTTGGCCAGTTCACGCACATTGCCCGGCCACGGGTGTTGCCCCATCGCCACCAAAGCCTCTTCGCTGAAACTGCGCGGGCGCCGTCCGGTTTCCTGGCTGTAGAAACGTGAAAAGTGGTTGGCCAGCATCGCCACGTCGCCATGGCGTTCGCGCAACGGCGCGGTGACCACTTGCAGCACATTCAGGCGGTAATACAGGTCTTCGCGAAAAGCGCCCTTCTCCACCGCGGCCTCGAGGTTGACGTGGGTGGCAGCCAACACGCGTACATCAACCGGGATCGGCTGGCTGCCGCCAACGCGTTCGATGTGTTTTTCCTGAAGAAAGCGCAACAGGTTGGCTTGCAGCTCCATCGGCAGATCGCCAATTTCATCGAGGAACAGGGTGCCGCCGTTGGCCGCTTCAATACGTCCGATCTTGCGCTGGTGGGCGCCGGTGAACGCGCCTTTTTCGTGGCCGAACAACTCGGACTGGATCAGGTGTTCAGGGATGGCGCCGCAATTGATCGCGACAAACGGCTTGGCGTGCCGCTGGGATTGGCGGTGCAAAGTCTTGGCCACTAACTCTTTGCCCGTACCGCTGTCACCGCGGATCAACACCGGGGACTCAGTAGGCGCCAACTTGGACAACAACTTGCGCAACTCTCGGATGGGACGGCTTTCGCCCAGCAATTCATGGGGCTCATCCACCGGGGCGTAGCCCTTGCCACGCAGGCGCGCCATGCCGAACGCACGGCCCAGGGTCACCTGCACCCGGGATACATCGAAGGGCAAGGTGTGAAAGTCGAAAAACCATTCGCAGACAAAATCGCCGACGTTCTGCAAACGCAGTACATCCTGGCTGAGCACGGCGATCCACTCGGTGCCGCTGCGACCAATCAACTCCTTGACTGCTTCAGGGCGTTCCAGGTGATCGCGTTGCAAACGCAGCAGGCCCACATCGCAGGAGCGCTCACCTACCGCCTCCAAGGCACAGCTGTCCACTTCCCAGCCGGCGGTGCGTAAGCCGGGTAATAACCCGTGGCAATCGTCACAGGGGTCGACCACCAGTAAGCGGCGTTGGGCGGGTGTCGCAACCATGACTGTTCCTTGGCGCCAATATTGTTAAAGTTATTTAGAAACAACAGTTTGTGTCGACTGTTGGTAACCCTAGCAAGATCTTGACGCTTACCTTGTACCCTTTCGCTATAAGCGTGGGCAAAAAGCCATGCCTGTTTCGTAGCGCGCCAGAAGTTGCTCGCCAGTCAAAGGTTTATTGCGCTTTCAAAACAGCCGCTTACATGACGTCAATCAGGGAACGTTAAAATTTCTTGCCCTAGCATGTGACCCGCACCCCACCATCGTGCATCAGTACAAGTAACCCACCGCACGGTCCGCCCAACCGCCGGTACTCACTTGAATGGGCATACAGAGAGAAGACCCAAATGAACGCTCCGCTGCGCATCAACGAAGCTCTTTTGATTGCAGACCGTGCCTTCCAGCCTTTTCAATGCGTGGCCTGGCACGATGGCGTTGGCGCCCTCAGCCTGAGCGTCATCGACCGCACCAACACCCGTATCGGCAGCAAACAGTTGCCGTCGACTGCCTATACCGACCCGGCCCAACTTGAAAACCTGCTATTGCAGGCCCGTGCCGAGCTCGATAAAGATGGCCACCAGTTGCAACACTGGGCGATGCCAAAGTAATGCAATGCAGCAACTTCCAACCCAAGTAAAACTTGAGCTGGAAGTTGTACAGTCATACTTGCACGCTTAACGTGCGGCGAGAATAAAGCGTTCGAACGCCTCGGCAGCGCCGTCTTCGACATTGCTGCCCGTGACCACATTGGCCTGGCGCTTGACGGTTTCTTCGGCCTGGCCCATGGCGATCGACAACCCCGCCACATGAAACATCGCCGGGTCATTGCCACCGTCTCCAATCGCAGCCGTTTGTGCAAGCGGTACGCCCAGGTGTTCAGCCAGGGTTTTCAAGGCTTCGCCTTTGTTGGCCAGCATCGCGGTCACGTCCAGATACACCGGCTGCGAACGCGACACCTGGGCCAACCCCTGCACTTTCGGCTGCAATTGCGCTTCCAGCTCCACCAACAACTGGGTGTTGTTGCTGGCGGCGACGATCTTGTCGACCCTGTCCAGGTAAGGCTCGAAACTCTCCACCACTACCGGCCCATAGCCCAAGCCATCGGCTTCGCGCTGCACCATGGGCCCGGGCGGATCACGGCGCAGCCAGTCGCCATCGGCAAACACCCAGACTTCCACGTCCGGCTCGGCGGAAAACAGCGCCAGGGTGATGAGTGCAGCTTCCGCCGGCAGATGATGAGCAACCAGGATGCTGCCATCCGGGTTGACCAACGTACCGCCATTAAAGCCAGCCACCGGCACATCGATGCCAAAGGTCTCGATCAAATGCCGCATGGCCTTGGGCGGACGCCCGCTGGCCAGGCTGAAAATCACCCCAGCCTCGCGCATAGCGCGAATGGCATCGGCGGTGCGTTGGCTGAGGCTGTGGTCGGGATGCAATAGCGTCCCGTCCACATCACTGAGGACAAACCGGACGGGATGAATCGTCACGTCACTCATCCGAGGCTATGCCAGGCGCGGCCATCGCGGGCCAGCAAGGCATCGGCCGCCGCCGGGCCATCTTCACCGGCCTTGTAGGCCTGGATACCATCATCTTGCTTCCACGCATCCAGGAACGGCTGCACCGCACGCCAACCGTTCTCGATGTTGTCGGCGCGCTGGAACAGGGTCTGATCGCCGGTCATGCAGTCGTAGATCAGTGTTTCGTAACCCGTCGACGGCTGCATCTCGAAGAAGTCCTTGTAGTCAAAGCCCAATTCGATATTGGCCATCTCCAGGGTCGGCCCAGGCTGCTTGGCCAACAGGTCGAACCACATGCCTTCGTTAGGCTGGATCTGGATTTTCAGGTAAGTGGGCTTGAGTTCATCGACTTCGGTATCGCGAAATTGTGCATAAGGCGCCTGCTTGAAGCAGATCACGATCTCGGTGTCGCGGATGCTCATGCGCTTGCCGGTACGCAAGTAAAACGGCACACCGACCCAACGCCAGTTATCAATCATCACTTTGAGCGCGACGAACGTCTCGGTGCTGCTGTCCGGCGCGACGTTGGCTTCTTCGCGATACCCGGGCAATGGCTTGCCAGCGATTTCGCCAGCGGTGTATTGGCCGCGCACCGAGTTGGCCCGCGCATCCTCCAGCGACCAGGGGCGGATCGCACCGACCACTTTGGCCTTCTCACCCCTCACCGCGTCGGCACCAAAGGCTGCCGGCGGCTCCATGGCGACCATTGCCAGCAGCTGGAACAGATGGTTGGGCACCATGTCGCGCAAGGTGCCGGTTTTTTCGAAAAAATTACCCCGGGTTTCAACGCCGACGGTTTCAGCGGCAGTAATTTGCACGTGATCGATGTAGTGGTTGTTCCAGAACGCTTCGAACAGCACGTTGGAGAAACGGCTGACCAGGATGTTCTGCACCGTCTCCTTGCCCAGGTAATGGTCAATGCGGTAGATCTGCTTCTCGCTCATCACCTTGAGCAGGCAGGCGTTGAGCGCCTCGGCGGTGGCCAGGTCGGAGCCGAACGGCTTCTCGATAACTACGCGCCGAAAGCCCTCGTCCGTTTCATTCAACAAACCGGCACTGCCCAGGCGCTGCACCACTTCACTGAAGAAGCGCGGTGCAGTGGCGAGATAGAACACCGCATTGGCGGTGCCGCTGTCAGCGATCTTGCTGGCGATATCGGCATAGGTGCTGTCGTCGAGGAAATCGCCCTCGACGTAGCTGATGCCCTTGGCCAGTTGTGCCCACAACGCGGGGTCGAGGGCGTTCTCGGCATTGCCCCTGACTTTGCTGGAGGCTTCGGTACGTATGAAGTCCTCGAGTTTCTTGGCAAAGTCCGCATCGCTGATGGCGTTGTGATCAACGCCGACGATACGCAGGCCATCACCGAGCAACCCGTCACGGCTGAGGTTGTACAGCGCCGGCATGAGCAAGCGCTTGACCAGGTCGCCATGGGCGCCAAACAGAAACAATGTGGTGGGTGGAGCAGGTTCGGCCTTGGGTTTCTTGCCGTTGGCGGTCATTTTTTGGAAGTCTCCACATGGCCGCCAAAGCCGAAGCGCATGGCAGACAGCATTTTGTCACCGTAGGTGCTCTGCTGGCGGGAACGGAAACGCGCGAACAGCGAGGTCGACAACACCGGAACCGGCACCGCCTGCTCCATGGCTGCTTCGATGGTCCAACGGCCTTCACCGCTGTCGGCCACGGAGCCCGAGTAGCCGTCGAGTTTCGGGTCGGTGGCCAAGGCGTCGGCGGTCAGGTCCAACAGCCAGGACGACACCACGCTGCCACGACGCCAGACTTCGGCGATGTCGCCAACGTTGAGGTCAAAGCGCTGGTCTTCCGGCAGGTTTTCCGAGTTCTTGGTCTTGAGGATGTCAAAACCTTCGGCAAACGCCTGCATCATCCCGTACTCGATGCCGTTGTGGATCATCTTGACGAAGTGCCCGGAACCCGCTGGGCCGGCGTGAATGTAGCCCTGCTCGGCACGTGGGTCGGCAGAGGCCGAACGGTCCTGGGTGCGCGGAATGTTACCCAGGCCCGGCGCGAGGCTTTTGAAGATCGGGTCGAGGCGATTCACGGTCTCGGTGTCGCCACCGATCATCATGCAATAGCCACGTTCCAGGCCCCAGACGCCGCCCGAGGTGCCCACGTCCACATAGTGCAGGCCCTTTTCAGCCAGGGCCTTGCCGCGACGCACGTCGTCCTTGTAGTTGGTGTTGCCGCCGTCGATGATCACATCGCCGTCTTCCAGCAGTTCGCTCAGTGCGTTGATGGTGTCTTCAGTGGGCGCGCCCGCCGGCAACATGACCCAGACAGCACGGGGCTTTTGCAGGCCGGCCACCAGCGCTTTCAAGTCGGCGACGCCGGTGGCGCCCTCCTCGCTCAAGGCTTTGACGAAGGCTTCGTTACGGTCGTATACAACGGTGGTATGCCCATTGAGCATCAGGCGCCGCGCAATGTTACCGCCCATGCGGCCTAGTCCGATAATCCCCAGTTGCATGTGCTGATGCTCCTAACTTCTAAAAAATGTGTGACATAGTTTATAGCGCAATGAGGCTAATGAGGGTTAGTCCAGAGCGGATCCGTGTAGTTTCATGGCAAAAAAGTTGCCATCGTTTCACCATCACCCCGGCAAAAGTCACACGACCACCAAAAATAAAAAAGTTCCCTTGCTGCGAAAAAGAATTCAAACTTGCTTCCGACTGTTGCCAGAAACCAGTTTTGGCACCGCGATCTACCGGCTATTTGCGAGGTAAGCAATGAGCACAGCACAGATGACCCGTCCGCCACAGACCCTCTACGTCACCCTCCGTCGCGATGAACTGCGCCAGTTGAAAGACGAGCGCGATCAGTTGCAACAGGAAGTCCTGCGCCTGCGCTTGCACCTTCAAGCCCAGCTCGATCAGCCGTCAGATGCCAAGCCAGTCCTGTGCTGAAGTCTTGGCCGAACGCGTTGTAAGGCAATACCTACAGAAAACTCACAAAGTTTTCACATTCCCCTCTTGATACTCCCGTTCCGCGATGCCGCTCACTTCCTGGGCGGCCCGATGTTGCGCGCCTGCGCGCGACAATCTTTTTCTGATGGGGCGCTGGATGGCGATGTTCAAACGCAGCACGACGACTGCGAAAGGCTTTGATTGGGCCGGCCTTGGCTGGTTATTCCTGTTTTTCTGGTATTTCTCGGGTATTACCCAACTTCTTATCCAACTGACCGGCACCTCCGGCTTCAGTGGCTTCCGCCAGGCCTTCTTCATGAGTGCGCTGTGGCTGGCGCCGATGCTGCTGTTCCCGCGTCGTACGCGCCTGCTCGCCGCCTTGATCGGCGTGGTGCTGTGGGCTTGCTCCATGGCGAGCCTGGGTTATTTCTTCATTTACCAGCAGGAATTCTCCCAGAGCGTCATCTTCATCATGTTCGAGTCGAACATCTCTGAAGCCGGCGAATACGCCACCCAATACTTTGCCTGGTGGATCGTGCTGGCGTTCATTGCCCACACCGCCTTCGCCATCTTCCTGTGGACGCGCTTGCGCCCGGTGTATCTGCCTCGCGGCCAGTCGATCGTGGCAGCCATAGCCATCGTCCTGGCGGTGGTGGGCTACCCACTGGTCAAGCAGATCGCCACCAGCGAAACCATGGAATTGGCCATCGATCGTTTCGAAACCCGCATCGAGCCTGCCGTGCCTTGGCAGATGATCGTCGCCTATCGTCGCTACACCGAGCAGTTGGACAACATGCAAGGCATGCTCACCAGTGCAAGCAAGATCCCGCCCTTGAACAACCTCAAGGACAGCATGGCCGGCCAGCCGTCCACACTTGTCTTGGTCATCGGCGAGTCGACCAACCGCCAGCGCATGAGCCTCTACGGCTACCCGCGCAACACCACGCCGGAGCTGGACAAGCTGCGCGACCAACTGGCCGTGTTCGATAACGTCATCACCCCGCGCCCCTACACCATTGAAGCGCTGCAACAGGTGCTGACCTTCGCTGACGAAGAAAACCCGGACCTGTACCTCAAGACACCGTCGATTGTCAGCGTGATGAAACAGGCTGGCTACAAGACCTTCTGGATCACCAACCAGCAGACCATGACCAAACGCAACACCATGCTCACGACCTTTTCCGAACAGGCCGACGAGCAGGTGTACCTGAACAACAACCGCAACCAGAACGCCCGTCAGTACGACGGCGATGTACTGGCGCCGTTTTCCAAGGCCCTGGCCGATACCGCCGAACGCAAGTTCATCGTGGTGCACCTGCTGGGCACCCACATGAGCTACCAGTACCGCTACCCGCAGACCTTCGACAAGTTCACCGACCGCCAGGGCGTGCCGGCGGGTGTCAGCGATGCGCAGTTGCCGACCTATAACAGCTATGACAACGCGGTGCTGTACAACGACTTCGTAGTCTCCAGCCTGATCAAGGACTACGCAAAGACCGACCCCAACGGCTTTTTGCTGTACCTCTCGGACCACGGCGAAGACGTGTTCGACTCGGCCGGCCACGACACTTTGGGCCGTAACGAAGGCAAGCCGACCGCGCCGATGTACACCATCCCGTTCATGGCCTACGCCTCGCCAAAATGGCGCGAAAGTCACGACTGGAGCTTCGCCGGCGACTTGCAGCGGCCTTACAGCAGTTCGCAGTTGATCCACACCTGGGCCGACATGGCAGGCTTGAGTTTCGATGAGCTGGACCACAGCAAGAGCCTGGTGAGCGACAGCTTCAAGCCACGCCCCCTGTTGATCGGCAACCCTTACGAGACCAAGCAGAAGGCACTGATCGACTTCAGCCTGATCAAGCCCAAGAAGGCCGACGGCGCCGAAGTGGTGGCCAAGTAAGCCAGGGCCTTGTAATAGAAAGATAACAATCATTCTCGTTTGAGCCTAAAGTTCCGCAGTTCCTTTCGTCTTTGAACCAAGCCCTCCCCGCCTGGGGAGGTATCAAAGACGACAAGGAGTCTGCAGCGATGTTTGCGCCCTTCACCCGTTCCATGACCTTCACCCTCGGCCTGTTCAGCCTGGCGCTGAGCCCGGATTCGCGGGCCGACCCCGCCCCCGATACAGCCCCCGCCAAAGCCCTGGAACTGGGCGCGACCACCATCAGCGCCGACGGCCTAGGCGCCACCACCGAGCACACCGGCGCCTACACTACTGGCTCGATGAGCACCGCCACGCGGCTGAACCTCTCCGTCAAGGAAACCCCGCAATCGATCTCGGTGATCACACGCCAGCAGATGGACGACTTCAATCTCAATACCCTGACGGATGTGTTGCGCCAGACCACGGGCGTCAACGTTCAGCATTACGACTCCGATCGTGTCTACTACTCCGCCCGAGGCTATGGCATCAGCAACTTCCAGGTTGACGGGATGCTCAACACTTTCGGCTACATGAAGACCGACGCCGACACCATCATCTACGACCGCATCGAAGTAGTGCGCGGCGCGACGGGCCTGACCACGGGCGCAGGCGACCCTTCGGCCACCGTCAACATGGTGCGCAAGCGCCCTACCGCCCAGTGGCAGGCCAAGACCGGCATCAGTGGCGCCAGCCATGACAACTACTACAGCTACGTTGACGTGGGCGGCCCGCTGGCGTTCGACGGCAAACTGCGCGGGCGTAGCGTGCTGGCTTACCGCGACAGCAAGTCTTTTCGTGACAACTATGGGCTGCAGCGGGCGGTGGGCTACGGCATTCTCGAGGCTGACCTTTCCGACGATACCGTGCTGGCCGCAGGCTTTGATTACCAGGACAAACAGGTGCAAGGCACGTCTTGGGGCACCGTGCCCTACTGGAACAGCCAGGGCGGCAAGGCCAGGCTACCCCGCTCCACCAACATGGCGGCGCACTGGAGTTCCTGGCCGCTGACCGACAAGACCACCTTCGCCACCCTCGACCATCGGCTCGGCGGCGACTGGCACCTGAAGGCCGCCTATACCCATCGCCAGAGCGACACCGATGGCAAGGTGTATTACGGCGGCGCCGGTTTCCCCAACCCCGACCGCAGCGGCATGACGGCTTGGGCCAGCCATATGCGCGGCACTTCGCGCATGGAGGCCATCGACCTCAACCTGGCCGGCAGCTACACGCTGCTGGGCCGCGAACACGCGCTGATGATGGGCTATGGCGAAGCCGCACAACGGGATGTCTCGCCCTTCATGCGCAGCGACCTGCCAGCCAGCTACTACCCCATTCAGGACTGGAAGCACATGGGCGGCATCAGCAAGTTCACCGACCAGGTGACCGATCTGAAAGGCGAGCACAGCAAGAAACAACAGAAAGCCGGTTACCTGGCCACAAGGCTGAGCCTCACGGACCGCTTGCACGCCGTACTGGGCAGCCGTTACGGCAGTTGGGAGCTGGAAAGCGCAGAGCCCAAATACGATGCCAACGACCAACTGACCGCTTCGGGCAAAACCAGCCAGACCCACAATGATATGTGGACGCCCTACGCCGGCCTGCTCTACGACATCACGCCGCAGTACACCGTCTACGCCAGCTATACCGACATCTTCAAACCCCAGGACTACCGTGATGCCAACAAGAAGTACCTGGAGCCCGTGGTCGGCAGTAACTACGAAGTGGGCCTCAAGGGCAGTGTGCTGAACGAGCGTTTGAACCTGGCCGCCGCGTACTTCTGGAGTACCCAGGACAACGTCGCCGAGCGGGATGACTCAGTCCCGCCCAACCCAGTCACGGGAGAGGAGTACTACAAATCCGGCGGCAAAGGTAACAAGGTCAACGGCTTCGAGCTGGAAGCCGCCGGTGAAATCACGCCGGACTGGAACCTGTCCGCCGGCTACACCTACACCCATTCGGTCAATGGCTCTGACAAACGCAACAACACCAGCCAACCCTTGAACCTGGTGAAGATCTCCAGCGCCTATCGCCTGCCGGGCGCCTGGCGCAAACTGACGGTGGGCGGCGCCGTGAACTGGCAGAGCGAAACCTACGACTTCAGCAACCGCCCGACCGGGCAGCGCAACAGCGAAGGCCGGCCAATAACCACACGGGCGAAAATCACACAACAGGGCTACACCGTGGTCAACCTGATGTCGCGCTACCAATTCGACGAACAGGTTTCGGCGTCGGTCAACGTGAATAATCTCTTTGATAAGAAATATTACGAGCGCGTGGGTTTTTATAACGGGGTGTATTGGGGCGAGCCGCGTTCCGTCACGCTGGCGTTGGATTGGAAGTTATAGCCTCGCACGTTGAAGTTAACAAAACTGTTAACTTCAACGGCATCTCCCGTTAATTCCCACTTAATAAGATAACGCCATAGTCGCTCCATGATCTGATCACGAAGCGACCAGACACCTATCACTTTAATGGGGATACCACTATGAAACTCTCGACCTTGATGCTGGCCAGCCTGATGACCCTGACCTCTGCCGCTGCCTTTGCAGAGGGCGGCGCAGAGCGCTCCAAGGAGTTCTACAACAACTTCAGCTTCATTCAGGAAAAAACCCACGGCAAGGCTGAGCAACAAGTTGCCAGCGCCGATGGCAAGTCGGTCAAGGCCGACACGGTTGAACAGGCGCAACCGAACAGCTGAGTTAATGCTTACTTAATCCGTAGCACCCTGCGCCATTCTGCTCCGTTGGCAAAGGTTTATTGGGCGCCATTTAATGGCGCCTTTTTTTTGCCGGTTATTTATTACAACGGTTTATTCCAGAACAACATCCGCCCATGGGCCGGATCAAACACTGAGTCGTCAAAACCAAACTTGCGGTACGCCGCCTGCGCCAGAGTATTGCCTTCCAGCACTTCGAGGGTAATCTTGCAGCAACCGCGCTGCCGGGCGATTTCCTCGACCTTTTGCAGCATCTTCTGGCTCAACCCCAACCCCCGAAACTGCTCTTTCACCACCACATCATGGACATTGACCAAGGGCCGGCAGGCGAAGGTCGAAAAGCCCTCGAAACAATTGACCAATCCCGCTGGCTCCCCCCCGACGAACGCCAGCACACTGAACGCGTGTGGGCGCTTGGCCAGTTCGGCTGGCAACTGCTGCAAGAGATCGGCTGGCAGGCTGTGGCCGCCGCCCATCGGATCTTCAGCGTAATGGTTGAGCAACAGGCCAATGGCGTCGGCGTGCACGGCGTTGGTATAGCTGGCTTGCAGCACCAGGATGTCTGGGGTGTCCATTTCCTTCCTCGATAGCGACAACCAGGGAATCGTTTCCCTTTGAGAGCTGCGATTGTAAGCGTGGAGTCGGCAGTAGATGAAGGAGATAAGCGACAAATCGCTGACAGAAAATGCGAAGGTTGCGCGCATCAAAGCGTGCAAAGAGCTTTGGAGCGGCGATTTTTCCTAGGTGGCGAAGCGTTCCAACTGCATCTCTTGCAGACGGCTCAGGGTGCGGCGGAAAGGAAACTCCAGGTAGCCTTCGGTGTACAGGCTGTGCAACGGCACCTCGGCGTCGATAAAGAGTGGCACTTTGCGGTCGTAGCATTCGTCCACTAACGCGATAAAGCGCCGTACGCTGTCGTCATGCACCGACAACTGTGGCAACTCTCGATCCCCGGCTACTACGCGCTCGGCGCTGTCCTCAGTGCCACGCGCAATCCGGCCCGGGCGTTTCTGTGCACTGAGGTTGGGGACGTTTCCTAGCAGGATGGCGTGGAAGCGATCACATAACAGCATGAAATCCATCGCGGCCAGGGGCTGCTCACACAGGTCGGCATAGCGACACCAAAGCACGGTGTCACTGGCCTGCACCGTCATGATGGTGCGGTACCCTACGCTTACCACCCCGCTGGTCACGGTTTGGCCTTGGCTCAACTGTCGGAACACCGCCGCCAGTGCCTCGGGCTGATTCACCCAATAGCGCTGCATGCCCACGCCGGGATGCAAGCGATGATCTTCGCCACCGTCCACGGCCACCACCTGCATATGCTGCTTGAGCGCGTCGATACCCGGCAGGAAACGCTCACGGTTGAAGCCACCGGCATACAACTGGTCGGGCGGCTGGTTGGACGTGCACACCATCACCACACCCTCTTCGAACATCACTTGGAACAGGCGGCCGAGAATGATCGCGTCACCGATATCATTCACAAACAATTCATCGAAGCACAGCACGCGCACCGCCTGGCTCAGCTCCCTGGCCAACGCCTGCAAGGGGTCCTGGGTGCCCGTGAGCTGGAATAAGCGCTGGTGCACCCACGCCATGAAGTGGTGAAAATGCTGGCGCCGCGCAGGCACGCGCAAGCTTTGGTAGAACTGGTCCATCAACCAGGTCTTGCCACGCCCCACCGGGCCCCACAGGTAAACGCCGGCAATCGACGAACGCCCTTGATGCAAGGCCTCGTGACAGGCTTGCAAGGCTTGTACCGCCCGGCGCTGGGCGTCGTCGGCGACGAAACCTGGCTGGGCGATGGCATGTTGGTAAGCGGCGAGAGGCGAGTCGAAAGTCATGCTTGCCAGTATGACGGACGCAGAGCTGTCCAGGCGCGAAATCTTGGCCTGTTTGCCTGAGGCGAGGATGAGTATTTGCACAACGCTATAGCGGTAGACGGTAACCACGATGCGAAGCGAGCCGCTCTTGATCTTGCTCTTGATCTGCTTTTGATCTTAAGCGCCCCGTTAAACCACGCTGGCCGGAATTCGACAGGGATTTGGGGGGTAAACCGGCAGGGATGCCGGTTTAGCCGCCCCGCGCCATGGATGGCGCGTGGCGGCGGCCCCCCAAATC
>NZ_WKFA01000090.1:0-12688 GCF_021605325.1 Pseudomonas sp. PA-7-1E | reverse complement strand
CGCCCACGCGGTAACGCAGCAACAAAACCACCTCTACCAACGCCAATACGACTACGACAAATCCGGCAACCTCACCCGCCTGCTCGACACTCGCAAAGGCGAACACCTTTACCGCTACGACCCCCTCGCCCGCCTGACCCGCGCCGACCACTCCCAGGACGTACAGGAACGCTTCGCCCACAACCCGGCCGGCAACCTGCTGATGCAAGACCGCCCCGGCCCGGACATCGTTGCGGCCAACCGCCTGATGATCCAGGGCGACCGCCATTACGACTACGACGCCTTCGGCAACCTCATCCGCGAGCGGCGCGGCAAAAGCCAGCAACTCGTTACTGAGTACCGCTACGACTGCCAGCATCGATTAATCAGCATCACAAAGCCCAACGGCCAAACCGCCAGCTATCGCTATGACCCATTTGGACGCCGCATCAGCAAAACCGTGGACGACAAAACCACCGAGTTTTTCTGGCAAGGCGACAAGCTGATTGCCGAGCACCATGCAGAACGCCATCGCAGCTACCTGTACGAGCCCGACAGCTTCCGCCCGCTGGCATTGCTGCAAGGCTTCGGCCCACAAGCCACCACGCCCTACCACTACCAACTCGACCACCTCGGCACCCCGCAGGAACTGACCAGCCCCGAAGGCGAAATCATCTGGTCCGCCCACTACCGCGCCTACGGCCAGATCGCCCGGCTCGACGTGAGAAAAGTCGACAACCCACTGCGATTTCAAGGCCAGTATTTCGATCAGGAAAGCGGCCTGCACTACAACCGCCATCGCTACTACAATCCGGATATTGGTCGTTACCTGACACCGGACCCGGTGAGGTTGGCGGGTGGGATCAATGGGTACCGGTATGCGCCCAATCCGACGGGGTGGGTGGATCCGCTGGGCTTGAGTGCATGCCCAGGTGCTGACGGATGTAAACCCAGCACCAGTGCTCCAAGCCCTACGGATAGGGTTAACCACGGAGAGCCGGCCTTACCGCAACTGACCCGCGCGCAGAGGCGGGCGAGAATTGATGAACTTGCAGAGGCAAACGCATATAAGCATTTAGATGAGCTAGAAAAAGCAACACCCGGAGCACACTTTTTAGAGAAGCACGGAAAACAAACGACACTCGCGTCTCAACTGGAACGATTACAGACGGCTAAAAACCCGACTACAGGAATAGTCGAATACTTCACATCAGGACCAAATGCAGGGGAACCGAAATACCCACCTGCTGCCACTCACTTTCTCAGCCATAGAGATCAACTGAATGCAATATATCGAGCTCAACTAATATTCAGAAGAAACGGGCTTGCCCAGTCTTTGAAGCCGATGCACATGGGGAAAATTGTGGGCGAAGGGTACTCTGGAAGCGAAATGCAATACAGCCAGCAATCCAAGGCACGAGTAATACTTAATAGCTCCGGCAAACCCAAAACAGCTTATACGGAATTATGACGATGAAAATGAAAGCGCCTAGCATGTCGATAATTCGCGGCTTGCTATTCACTTATGACATTGAGAACACTGATGATTTAAAAAGAGAGGAGCGGATCGCGTCTGTAGACGCAAATGACGAAAAAGAGCTCATCGAGCTTTTTAACGACCTGACCAAGCCAGAGTTTTTGATATACACCAGACCAGAGCGAGATTGGTTTATTAGTTCAATCGAACACTTCTTAGAAACTGGCGATAGCTTCGATAATGTATTCAAAACCATGACAACTTATTTCAGTACTGAGATAGCTGACCAACGACAGTTCATGCGAGTGCTACTAGACTGTTTGTATTGCTACAAGCTAGAGACCGAAGCGGGCTAACGAATCTAAGCAGATAAACAACCTCCACAAAAAAGGAAAGCTCTATGCAGTTAAGCACGCAGTTTAAAACTCATCGCGCGCAATTCGCTGTACTAAATGAGGTAACCACCAGAGCAGAACGCAATCTACCGCCTTTTACCGGGGAAGATTACTACGGCAATCCAGTTGTCCGAATCGAAATGCAGGGTTGCGGAAGAGGATACATACCAAACCCTTCTGACCGAAACAATCCAATACTTGATGAAAACATGGATGCAGCGATCGCAAAATTTGATCGCGAAACCAAAGAGCTTTATACCGTATTCCCTGTGAGTAATGACCAATGCTGAAACACCCTTTTCTAGATATCCCGTACGCACCGAAACTTCGGCACCTACTCGGCCCGTTCGATATTTATGATCGCGAAGAGACTTTAGGCGAAGAGTTTGCACGTTACGACATCAACCTTGACACAGACAGAAGGCGACTGATCAAAAAACACATAATTGAGAAATCTTCAGATCTAAGCTATCGACATCGCAAGGTTTTATGCGACAAATTGGGGGCTGCACTTAGCGACGAAGCCTTTGATTTCTCACACTTATTGAGACAGGCTCCCGGCTATTATTGCACCCTGCCGTGGGGATGGAGTGAAATGGACAATCCAAAAGGTTTTTTCGAAGAAATTTATAGATTAACTAATGAATGGTGGAAAGAAGACCTCCAAAAAGCCAGCCTCGAAGACCCTGCCACATGGTGACTTCCACATTGAATATACCGAGTACTCAATGTGGGACGGGGCAAGTCCTAATGCCAATCAGTCAAGCGAACACAACGCTCAAATCAACAAATACCAAGTGTGTGAGCTGGCTTGCCTGCGAAAGCGGTACTGCAGTAACACATGCAGCGACTGACGCGCCGCCTTCGCGGGCAAGCCCGCTCCCACATGGGGATCTGCGCTTACCTGGAACTCCTCCCACATTCAAACCCGCTTCGCTTTGCAATCCAATGATCTGTATGGAGAAGTTTATAGGTGAAGGGTATAAAAGGGATGAATTAGAATATGGAAAACAGAGATAAGCCTTTGTGCATTTGAATGAAGACAGAAACCTCTTTACTGCTCATATGGACTTTTAAACATGAAAAGACAACCACAGCTATCAATACTTAAAGGATTATTATTTACCTACTGCATCGAAAACACCAGAGATGCGGACCGAGAAGAGCTAATTACCTCTATAAACGTTAACCATCACGAGGAACTCACATGGTTATTCAACAAGCTAACTAAGCCTGAATTCATCAAATATAAGCAAGATGAAAGAGAATGGCACATCAACACACTGCAGCATTTTCTCAGCACGGACGAAAATTTTGAGTCCGTATTTTATCTATTTGACACTTACTTCGAAGATGAAATCATCGACAACAGGGCCTTTATGAAAACATTACTTGAATGCCTAATTCGTTATCACACTGAAGCGACAACAGATAAGTAATCCGACAAAACCAAGCAAACACAACGCTCAAATCAACAAAGATCAAATGTGGGAGCTGGCTTGCCTGCGAAAGCGGTAGTGCAGTAACACATGCAGCGACTGACACACCGCCTTCGCGGGCAAGCCCGCTCCCACAGGGGATCTGCGTTTGCCGGACGGGCACTCCTCCCCCATTCAAACCCGATTCGTTCTGCAATCCAGTGTTCTGATCAGCGCTTGGAAAGCTCCATGATCATCCGACTCAACAAATAAACCCGCGGCACCACACTCTCCACCTCGGCATATTCCTCCGCCGTGTGAATATTGCCCCCCACTATCCCAAACCCATCCAGCGTCGGCGTGCCTACACCGGCGGACAAGCTGGCATCCGCCGCGCCGCCGCTGCCTTCGATAGTCAACTTGCGTCCCAGTTCGCCATAAATCCCTTGGGCTATCGCTACCAACTTATCCGACTCGGCTGTCTGCGGCATCGGTGGCAGGCCCCGCTGCAGGCTGGTGTTCACTTCGGTTTCCGGGATCAATTTGTTGGCTGAAACCCGGGCCAGGTCTTTCTCGATCCGGTCGAACTCTTCCGGCAAGGCCGCACGCACGTCGGCCTTGGCGGTGGCTTGGTCAGGGATAACGTTGGTGCGGTCACCGGCCTTGAGCACGGTGAAGTTGATGGTGGTTTTCTTGTCTTCATCGCCGAGTTTGCCCAGTTGCAGAATCTGGTGCGCGGCTTCCATGGCGGCGTTGCGTCCCAGTTCCGGGGCGACGCCGGCGTGGGCGGCCTTGCCTTTGACTTCGACCACCGCGGTGGCGCTGCCTTTGCGCCACACCACCAGGCCGTCGGCGGGGCGGCCGGGTTCCAGGTTCAGGGTCACGTCGTGGCCTTTGGCAGTGTTGCGGATCAGTTCGGAGGCGGCGTCGGAGCCGGTTTCTTCGCTGGCGTCGAGCAGGAAGGTGATCTGCGCGTAATCCTTGAAGCCCTGGCTTTTGAGGACCTTGAGCGCATAGATGCCCGCAACGATGCCGCCCTTGTCATCCATCACGCCGGGGCCGTAGGCGCGGCCGTCCTTGATGTGGAAGGGGCGCTCGGCAGCCGAGCCTTCCTTGAATACGGTGTCCATATGGGCCATCAGCAGGATCTTGGCCTTGCCGGTGCCTTTGAGGGTGGCGACCACATGGCTATTGTTGGCGGCTTTATCCGGCACCAATTCGATGGTGAAACCCAACTGTTTCAACTCATTCACGGCGATATCGCGCACTTGGGTCAGGCCCGGCTCGTAGCCTGAACCCGAGTCGATATTCACCAGGCGCTCCAGCAGCTTCAAGGCTTCGGCCTTGTATTGTTCGGCCTGTTGCTGGATCTGTTTATGAGGCTCGGCGCTGTAGGCCGGCAGGCTGAAAGACAAGGCCAGGGTAGCGGCCAAAAGGGTACGCGGGAAGGTGAAGAGCATGGACCGATCCTTGTTTTTTGTTGGAGGGTGCCCCACCACCCTACCCCACTAAACTGACCGCAACCAACTGCCCTGTACCGAACTGACCCGGTTGCGCCCGCTGCTTTTGGCCTCATACAGCGCCTGGTCGGCGTCGTTGAGCCAACTGATGGAGTCGGCGTGGCTCGGCTGGTACGGCGCCAGGCCGATGCTCAGGCTCACTCGCAGTGTCGGGTCCTGGGCGTAGGCCAAGGCGTTGAAGCGACCGCGCAAGGCCTCCATCACCTCGGTGGCACGGTTGAGGGGCATGTCTGGCAGGATCACGCAGAACTCATCACCGCCATAGCGCCCGGCCAAGTCGTTGGTGCGCAGGTTCTGGCGCAACACCTTGCTCAGTTGGCGCAGGACGATATCGCCAGTCACATGGCCGTAGGTATCGTTGATGGTCTTGAAGTGGTCGATGTCGATCAACGCGATGGCGGCACCGCCCGGGCCACGGCGGCAGCGTTGAAACTCGAGGTCCAGATGGTCCTTCCAGGCGCCGTGGTTGAGCAGGCCCGACAGGCTGTCGGTGCGGCTCAAGGCCAGCAGTTCACGTTTGTGGCGGGCCAAGGTGACGGCCTGGCGGTAGCAGATCCAGCCCAGGGCCAGGGGATACAGCATCAGGATCGGTAGGCAGGCATACAACTGGGCCTGGGTGGTCACGGCGATAAATCCTGGTGTGAACAGCAGCAACGCGGTGCCCAGCCCCAGGGCCTGCGCCACCCAACCCGCGAACAGGAAACGCGGCCCGCCGATGGCGACGTTGTTCATGCTCATCATCGACAGGGTGGTGACGCTGGGCAGCGGGTTGAAGTGCATCGCGCCAACCCAGAACCCACCGCAAAAGGAATCGAACAGCAGGCTGCGGCGTTCGCTGCGCAAGGTATTGGCCGAGCGCAACGAACATTGAAACGCCAGGTGCGGCCACGCAAAGGCATTGATCAGCATCCAGGCCCACACCCACAGGGACGGATTCAACGGATACATGCCGAACGCCACGCATACAAAGCCGAGCGTCAGCCCCAGCAGGCGAGATTTGTACAAGCGCAAAGCGAGCGGAAGTCCTTTTCCTCCGACGGCTGGCATGGTGGGGGCGATCCTGGGTGAATGCCTGGAGTCTATCAGGGCGACGTCAAATCGCCACTACCGCTTATTGGCTAATACTTCAGTGCGAAAACCCACGCGCCAGCATCAAGGCGACGCCCAGCAGCAACACGGCCGTGATTCGCTGCAACAACACCCGGCGCTTGGGGTTTTCCAGCACGTGTTTGATGCGCTGGCCGAAATAGCAATACAGGCAGCCGCTGGCAAATTGCAGCAGCAGGAAGGTCAGGCCAAGGATGGCGATGTCCGCCGCCGAACTGTGTTCACCGGCGCCGGCAAACTGCGGGAACACGGCGCTGAACATGATGATGGTCTTGGGGTTGGAAAACCCGGTCAACAGCCCTTTGCCAAACAGGCTGCGCGCCCCCTCGACCTTGTCGGCGTTGTTGATCGACACGCCGCTGCTGGTCCACTGCTTGTAGGCCAGGTAAAGAATGTAGGCCACCCCGACAAACTGGATGGTCTGGGTAATGGCGAGGTTGCCCTTGATCAATTCCGAGAAGCCGACGGCAAAGATCAGGATCGAAATCAGGTACGACACAGTGGCGCCGACCTGCGCCGGGATCGAACTGCGCAGGCCGTCCTTCAAGCCCAGGCTCAACAACAGCAACGTCATCGGGCCCGGACTGAAGGTCATGGTGGCGCAAAACAACAGAAAGTAGAGAAATGAAGACAGGGTTAACGCACTTGTCATGGCCAGCACCTTGAATAAAAAGAAACAGCAGCAACAGGGCGAACGCGGCCAGCGCTCGCCCCCGGCCGATCAGGCGACAGCGATTTCGGTGGTCAGGGAGTCGCGGTACATCACCGCCAGGTCAGCCAGGGCAGCCTTGGCGGTCTGGTTGCGGGTTTCAAACGCGACCAGCCCCTTCCAGTTGGTCTCGACAATGGCCTGCAGCACATCGGCGTAATCGCAGTTGCCGTCATGGATGCCGAAGTGCTGGTCTTGCACGCCGTTGTTGTTGCTGAAGGAAATGCCCTTGATCAAGTGGTGGTATTTGCGCACCACTTCTGCCGGCAGGCCGTTCTCGATGTTGGCGTGGCCGGCATCGAGGAAGAAATACACATTGCTATGGGCTTGCAGGCGCTCGAACACAAAGGCGTATTCGGCTTCATGGGTAAAGATGTAGTGGAACGGCCGATAGTTGACGTAGTTGGACAGGTTCTCCAAATAGATATCCGTGCCCTTGGCCTCGGCATAGCGCGCCAGCTCCTGCACCGACTTGAGGTAATGCTCCAGGGCAACCTTCTTGGCCATCAGCACCATTTTCGGCTCGACGATGCAACCACCGTGAATGATCAACGGCGCGCCCAGGCGGCTGGCGATATCGATTTCTTTTTTGACGTACTCCACGGCCGCACTACGGAAGGCTTCGACATCACTGCCCAACGGCGCCTTGAAGTTGCCATGGAAAACAGGCTTGACCCCCGTGGCCGCGATTTGCGCCTGCAGGCTCTCGATACGCGCCTCGGTCCAGTCATCGACCATTTCGCCGAACAGGCTGCCGTCGATGTACCAGTGGGTGCAGTCACCTTCGATGGCGGTTTGCAGGCCCTTTTCGGCGCCCAGGTATTTCTGGTGGGCCACACCGGTGCAGAACGGGACGGTGGCGTTGATCAGTTTGCTGTTCATGGGACGATTCCTTTCGTTGATGGAGTGTCAGGCGAATTGACGTTCAGGAAGATTGATGGCCATGAAATCGGCCTTGGTCACGCCGCAATCCGGGCATGTCCAATCTTCAGGCACCTCTTCCCAAGGGGTGCCTGCGGGAATTCCGTCCTCCGGAATACCCAGTTCTTCTACGTACATAAAACCGCAGGGTGCGCACATATAAGTCTTCATGGAAATGCAAAATCCATTGCTCAGGTGTAGGAAATATCGCCATCTCCTGGCGAGATGCCGCGCAGTCTAGGGGAGTGGCATTGCGCAAGGCAGGTAAAGTGGTGCCTAATCCGGCCTAACTTCACCGGTAAAAGCACCGGCAAACACAAGGACGCGTCATGTTTGTATCCGCCATCGCTTTCGTAGAAGGCACGCCCAAGGTCCAGCAGATCGTCGAGGCGTTCAGCCTGGCCATCGAAAATGGCGAATGGGCACCGGGCAGCAAACTGCCATCCGTGCGTGAACTGACCCAGATCCTCGGCGTCAGCAAGTTCACCCTCAATGAGGCACTGGACCGCCTGCGCGGTCGCCACCTGCTCACCTCGAGCCAGGGCCGCGGCTACTTCGTGGCGATGGACAGCACCCGCCCTGCCTCGGCGACCTGGGTGGACCTATTGCCCCAAGACCTGCTCAGCGTATTGCGCCGGCCCTTGGCCACCGCCAGTGGCGAACTGCGCCCCGGTGGCGGGCACTTGCCGGAGGATTGGCTCAATGGCGAAGCGATCCGCCAAGCCATGCGCAGCGTAGTGCGTGCGCCGTCACTGCGTATCGCCGGGCTGGGCACGCCGGCGGGGCTGTTGCCGTTGCGCCAGGCGCTGCAACAGAAACTGCACGGCGAAGGCTTATCGGTACCGGTGGAACAGATCATCACCACACCCAATACCGTGCAGGGCCTGGACATGCTCATGCGCCTGCTCGCACGCCCCGGCGACACGGTGCTGCTCGACGCGCCGTGCTACTTCAACTTCCACGCCAACCTGGCGCTGCACGGCGTCAAAGTCATCACCATTGCACGCCGCCCCGACGGCTTTGACTTCAGCGCCCTCGAACAGCTGCTGGCCGAACACCGCCCCAGCCTGTATCTAACCACCAGCGTGTTGCACAACCCCACCGGCCACTCCTTCAGCCCCAGCCAAGCGTTTCGCCTGTTGCAACTGACCCAGCAGTACCACTGCCACATCGTCGAGGACGACCTCTACGGCGACCTGCACCCCAACCCTCCACCACGCCTGGCCGCCGTCGCCGGGCTGGACCAGGTTACCTACCTGTCGGGGTTCTCGAAAATCCTGAGCGCCAACACCCGCGTCAGCTACGTGGTGGCCGCTCCGCAACTGGCCGCCAACCTGACCAACATGAAATTGATGAGCGGCGGCGTCACCTCGGAACTGTTCGAACAGATCGTCTACCGCATGCTCAGCGAAGGCAGTTACGCCAAGCACCGCAAACGCATGGTGCAGCGCCTGATGGAAGCCGGTGGGCGCGTCGAACAATGGCTCAAGCGCTGCGGGTGCGAACTGCCCATGGCGTATGAAGGCGGGATGTTCATCTGGGCACGCCTGCCGCCTGGCGTGAACGGCGAACTCCTGGCCCAAGAAGCCCTGAAACGCAGCATGGTACTGGCACCTGGCGCGCTCTTCGGCTACGACCCGGCCCACCGCGACTCAATGCGCTTCAATGTGGCCCACAGCGACGAACCACGGGTACAGCGGGTGTTTGAGGCGCTATTGCTGCACGGTGTTGCACAGAGCAATCCCCGCGCAAAAAAGTGATACACGCCCCTGGTGCAGCGCGCCTGCCTACCTGACCGGCATCAAGGCAGGTCAGGACCTCGGTGCCTCAGGTACATAGGCGTCGCCCTGGGCAACCAGGAACTTCTTGCGATACGCCGCCGGCAGCATCCCCACCCGTTGCTGGAACAGACGCCGAAACGAGTTGCTGTCCTCATAGCCCACGGCATACGTGATGCTGGCGAGGGTCATGCGTGTTGACTCCAGCATCTGCTTGGCTCGTTCCAGGCGCAGGGTTTGCAGGTAGCCAATCGGCGTACAACCAGTGGCATCCTTGAAACGCCGCTTGAAATTACGCACGCCAAAACCAAAGCGCCGGGCCACCTCATCGATCACCATTGACTGCGCAAAGTGCTGCTCCAACCAATGCTGCACACGCAGGATCTGCGCATCACCGTGGCTTTTGGGCAGCGACCACATCGCGTAGGCCGACTGCTCGGTGCGGCCGGCATCGATCAGCAAGTACTTGCCGCAGGTATGAGCCAGCTCCGGCGAGCCGAAACGGCGGATCAGGTGCAGCATCAAGTCCATCGCCGCCGTAGCGCCCCCGCACGTGATCAGGCGATTGTCTTCGCAAAGGATCTGCCCCTCATCCAGGCTGACCTGGGCATATCGACGCCGGAAGAACCCGGCAAATGCCCAGTGAGTCGTCGCACGCAAGCCGTGCAATAAGCCGGTCTCGGCCAGCATGAAGGCCGCCGTGCACATGGAAGCCAACACGGCGCCCTGCCCATGCTGCTCACGCAACCAGGGGCCGTAGGCAGCAAACGTCGGCATAGCTTCCTTGAGGGTAAAGAGAAACCCGGGAATCAGCACCAGGTCGGTGTGCGCGATCTGCGCCAGTGAGCCCTGCACCTGCAGGCACTGCCCGCCCCATGCTGTCACCGGATGGCCGTCCATAGACGCGAGCATCACCTCAAACGGCGGGCTGTCAGCGAAGAGATTGGCCGCACTGAGCATTTCCATGGCCAGGGTGGCACTGGCAGCGGAACATTGATCCGCCAGGAGCAAGGTGACATGCATGTAAAAACTCCGGCTTGCACTTTTCGCATGTAATAAGTCATTTACGCATCTACCTTAGCCGATTCCGCCCCCGTACAGTGCGGCCATTGATCAACTGTCTGGCGTTTTTATGAATCTCTGGTTTCGATTACTGCACATGCTGTTGCGCCGCCCCTGGCGCAAACCGGTTCACGGCCTGGCTACCACGGTAGTGCGCATGCGGGTCTGGCCGCTGGACCTGGACCTGAACCGGCATGTCACCAATGGCCGGTATTTCACCCTGGCCGATGTGGCTCGCATGGATTTTGTGCTGCGCACCGGCGCCTTTCGCGTGGCACTGCGCCATAAGGCGATGCCGATAGTCGGCGATACCTGGGGCAAGTTCCGTCGGGAATTGAAGCTGTTCGAGGCATTCGAGGTGCATACCCGCATTCTCGGCTGGGACCACAAGTGGAACCTGATGGAGCACCGCTTCGTCAGCAATGGGCGGGTGGTCGGCGTGGTGGTAATGCGTGGGCTGTTTCGATCCGCCAAAGGCACCCTGCCCCCGGCCGAATTCATCCGCGAGTTGGGCTTGGACGACACCTCACCGCCGATGCCGCAATGGTTGAGCGACTGGGCAAGCAGTTGCGATGAGATGAGTGCGCAATTGCGCGAGCAAGAGCAGGTTTAAAAACCCTTCCTAAGCCTCGCGTTTGAGTTTCAGATGCCGCGCATACCATGGCCGCTGCGGCACACGTTTGAACAGCCCCTTGAGCAGCTCTTCATCGGCACCGAAGGTAATGCGCAGGGCCAGCTTCATGATCTCCGGGTCCATTTCCATCGAGCGCCCCTGTTGCAGCCCCGGCGTGGTGCTGCAGCCGTGGGTGTCCGGGCCCAGCCACGGGTCACCTATTTCCACCCAGCGACCTGGCGCAAACCAGGCTACGCCGTTGACTTCCAGTCGGCTCACCTCGCCTGGGTTGAAGCGCTCGTGGGCACGAAACCAGTCTTCGATGCGGTCATCGATCCAGCCGTGGAAATGCCAGAACACCGGGTTCACATGGGATGAAAACGGGTCGCCCAGAAAGTCGTTCTCCGGCGCATACCAACGTGCGGCAAAGTCTGCGGGGTCACGGGCGAAGGGGACCGGGGCGCCGTTGGACGGGTCGCGGGGCACCGAGGCCCAGCGCATATGCAGCCAATCGTGCAGGCCCAGCTCCATTTCCGAGCCCAGTTGGCCCAGGGTCAACTTGGCCAGGTAGCGCGGGTCGCGGTATTGGGATTCCCACACCTGGAAGTTGCTGTGGTAGGTCTCGGCCGCCTTGATATCGCTGACCCACTGGGTGTAGTCGGCGTCATCTGGCGCTGACCAACAGGGCGGCAGTGCGAAACCGTCGTGGTTGTCGAAGTAGCGCACAAAGCCCGGGCGATCCCGCTCCAACGGCGGTTGCGGCTCGGGGAATTGCGGCCAGGAGGGCAAGTCCTGCATGGAACGTGCGGTGCCGAGCATGTGGCGGTGCATGAAGAAGAAGTCGATGCCCGAACCATTGCGGTCCTTGCGCTTGCCGCGGGCGTCGCGTTCCTGACCACGGGGCCCCGGTTGCCAGCCGATGCCGCGCAGGGCCTCGCGTTTTTCTTCGGAGAGCTTGTGCCATTGGTCGCGGGTGGCGTGCCACAGTTGGTGAAACAGGCGGTGCTCGGGAGAAATCAGCCAGGCCAGCAAGGTCGGGTTGAGGCCGATGCGCTGGCGGGCTTCGGGGAACAGTTGTTTGTGGGCGATAAAACGGTTGTCGCGTTCGGTCAGCGCCAGGGGCCGCTCAAGGTCGAGGATGTGCCCGCTGAGGGTGGCGCTGCCGGCATTGCCGAAATCGGCCCAGACTTCATCCAGGGTCATCTTGAATTCATAGGCCGGCACGCCGCCGGCTGAATCTCGGTCGATCAAGCGCCAATAGAGCACGGCGCCCTCGCCCGTCAGCACATCACCCAAGACCCGGTAGCGCGGCTCGCCTTCAGCGCGCAACTGCTCGGCGGTGTCCAGGTAACCGCGCAGGCCACGCCCACGGGGGGCGATGTCGAGCAGCAACTCCAGGCCATGCAGTGGCAGGCCCGCAAGGCCCGCATCGCGGCCTTCCAGGCGCAGGCTCCAGACGCCCCGCAGGGTGTTCGCCAGATGCTGGCCCTGGGTGTCAGCGAGGTCGACCGTAGCTTCGCCGGGGGTGATAGGAAACTCTTCTTCCCGCGTCAACTCGCGATGGGCATAAAAGGCCGCGGGCACGGCTGCACCGGTCAGCGCCAGGCCTGCGATGAACCCACGTCGAGAGATTGTCATTGGCTACCTTAGGAAACAGCTTGATCAGAGCTAGAACGTTTGCAACCCGATGAAATTTACCGCCCTCCCCC